>NZ_AEJZ01000068.1:0-33655 GCF_000208525.1 Escherichia sp. TW14182 | reverse complement strand
ACAAGACGTTACAGACGGAGCGCTTACGGAGATTGTCAGAAAATATTTCCAGGAGATGGCATGATTCGCTTATCTGAACAAAGTCCCCTGGGCACCGGAAGACATCGGAAATGTTACGCGCATCCGGAAGATGCCCAACGCTGTATCAAGATTGTCTACCACCGTGGCGACGGTGGTGATAAAGAGATCCGCCGTGAGTTAAAGTACTATGCGCACCTTGGTCGTCGTTTGAAAGACTGGAGCGGTATTCCACGCTATCACGGTACGGTTGAGACGGATTGTGGAACCGGTTATGTCTACGATGTCATTGCCGATTTTGATGGCAAGCCGTCTATTACATTGACCGAATTTGCTGGACAATGCCGTTACGAAGAAGATGTTGCTCAGTTGCGTCAGTTACTGAAGCAGCTGAAGCGTTATTTGCAGGATAACCGCATCGTGACGATGTCGCTGAAGCCGCAGAATATTCTTTGCCACCGCATCAGCGAGTCAGAAATCATTCCCGTCGTCTGTGACAACATTGGTGAAAGCACGTGGATTCCGCTGGCGACCTGGTCGAAGTGGTGTTGTCTACGTAAGCAAGAGCGTTTGTGGCAACGTTTTATCGCTCAACCCGCGTTATCGGTCGCCCTGAAGAAAGGCGCACAACTCAGTGAGAACAAGAAACTCACCCTCACCTCGCGCGAAGCTTAATACAGCTGATGTTGCCGCATAAAAGATTCACCGCCCAACTGATGCATCTGCCGTAAAATCCACGCCTGACGGCTACGCACGTAGCCTGAGGGTGCGGAAACTTTAAAGCGTAGTGGGTTCGGAAGTACCGCTGCCAGTGAGGCAGCCTCCGACTGAGTGAGTTTGCTCGCGGGTTTGTGGAAATAGCGTTGCGCTGCGGCTTCAACACCAAACACACCATCGCCAAATTCGGCGATATTCAGGTAAACCGTCAGGATACGCTTTTTGCTCCAGACCGTTTCTATCCCCAATGTCAGACCTGCTTCCAGCCCTTTACGTATCCAGCTACGCCCATCCCATAAAAAGAGATTTTTGGCTGTCTGCTGAGAAATCGTTGATGCGCCGCGAATACGATTTTCATTGCGCTCGTTGTGCGCCAGGGCTTTCTCAATGGAAGCGACATCAAAGCCCCAGTGCTCAGGGAATTTCTGATCTTCTGCGGCAATCACTGCCAGCCCCATCCACGGCGAGATTTGATCCGTACTGACCCAGTCAGAATGCGCCACGTAACGAAAATTGCCATGCAGCCAGGCACTGACCTGTCGCTCGACCATCACCGCTGAGAACGGGACAGGCGCTATGCTAAACAACGCGATGCCCCCGCCCCATAAAACGGCGAGGACAACCACTAACCGCAGAAGAAAACGACGAACGAAACCGAACGCCGTTAAGCGGCTTTTACTCATTCAGCCAGAACCAGCACGCGGGAAACCAGCTTATCAATGCCGTTCGCCGCTTCCGCAATGTTCTGTGCCAACATATAAGCCGGTGTAGTGACAATCTTATTGTCTTCATCAACCACGATATCATCGACCGGACACGGTACATGCTCTGCGCCCATCTCTTCCAGCACTTCTGCGGTATCGATATCAGTACCGATGGTCAAACGCAGTGGGAAATCGAAAATTTTCGGCAGCATCGCCGGGGCAATACACATAAAACCAAGCGGTTTACCGGCCTGATGCATCGCTTGCGCCAGCGCCTTTAATTCACGCTCAACAGTGCATTCACTGCCAAGGCTGGCAAAATTGCTTAAATTCTTCGCCGCACCAAAGCCACCAGGCACAATCAACGCATCCAGTTCGGCAGCATCGGCCTGAGCCAGAGGACGGATCTCACCACGCGCAATACGCGCGGCTTCAATCAGCACATTGCGCGATTCCGTCATCGCCTCGCCGGTTAAATGGTTGATAACGTCAACCTGCTGCTTATCCGGTGCAAAGCAGACCGCCTGCGCGCCGCTACGCGATATCGCCAGTAACGTCAACACAGCTTCATGAATTTCGGAACCGTCATAAACGCCGCACCCGCTCAGAACTACGCCAATTTTCTTCATTGTGATCATCCTTTCGCAACTGACTGAAACACATTAATCTTTTTAATAAAAATGCTACGCATCACACATTTAACTGATTCATGTAACAAATCATTTAAGATTTGCTATCTTAACTGCGTGCGGCCTGAAAAACAGTGCTGTGCCCTTGTAACTCATCATAATAATTTACGGCGCAGCCAAGATTTCCCTGGTGTTGGCGCAGTATTCGCGCACCCCGGTCTAGCCGGGGTCATTTTTTAGTGGCTTTTGCCACCCACGCTTTCAGCACGTCTACGTCGTGACGCCACTCTTCTTTCATCTCTTCAATCCATTCACCTACGTTATCTTCCCACGCAGGAAGGTCGGGAGACTGAATTTGCTGACCCAGCTGTTGCAGATGGCGTAACCCCACTGAACCCGCCGCGCCTTTAATTTTATGCCCTTCCTCGACAATGCCTTTTTTATCCTGCGCCGTCAGATTCGACTCCAGCACGCTGACATAGCCCGGCATCATCTTCTCAAACACCGCTAACCCGTCGGTAATCAACTTCGGCCCTACAAGTTCGAGATACTGTTCCAGCATGGGAATATCGAGTAATGCTTCAGATTTGCTGTTCTCTTCTGTCGTCACCGTGCTCTCCTCATCATCCGGGGTATCCCAGAATTTCTTGATCATCGCGGTTAGCGCCGGTACGGAAAGCGGCTTACTCAGCACATCATCCATTCCAGCATTGAGGTACTCTTGTTTATCTTTCAGCACATTGGCAGTTAAAGCCACCAGCGGCGGTAAATCTTCGCGCGGATAACGCTTCGTCAGTTCACGAGAGATATCCAACCCGGTCATATCTGGCAACTGAATATCCAGCAATACCAGGTCGTATTCGCCCGGCTTAAACATCTCCAGCGCCGCCTTGCCGGTCATTGCTACATCAACGCTGTTACCTAATTTTTCCAGTACAGAACGCGCGACAATAACGTTCAGTTCAATGTCTTCCACCAGCAGCACATTTAGTGCCGGTAAAGGCATATCGTCTTCATCAAACGCATCATCGACCTCTTCTGCCACCGACGGTGCGTGGATCGTCAACCTAAAGGTTGAACCTTTGCCCTGTTCGCTGGTAACAGTAATATCGCCGCCCATATTTTTCGCCAGCCGACGAGAAACGGCCAGACCAATGCCGGTGCCGGTGGCAGGTTTACCGCCGTGACTGTCTTTCACCTGGTAATACATGGCAAAAATTTTATCCAGCTCATCCTGCGGAATGCCGATGCCTGAGTCTTCCACTTCAAAATGCAGCATGTCGCCTTCATCGTAGCGCACGCGCACGGTAACCTGACCTTGCTGGGTAAATTTGACGGCGTTACTGATGAGATTCCACAGGATCTGCCGTAAACGCGTACCGTCGGTAATGACCTGATGCGGTAATGGTAGCGTCGGTTCCAGATTAAAGCGCAGCCCTTTTTGTTGCGCCTGCAATGCGGAAAGATTTTCCAGATCGGCAAGGAAGCTGGTGAAATCAACCGGCTGATTATCAAGCTGAACCTTGCGGCGCTCCATCTTATCCATGTCGATAATATCGTTAAAAATATTCCCCAAAGTGACGGCGGAAACATGGATGGTTTTGAGATATTTTTCCTGCTCAGCAGTGAGTTCCGTATCCAGCAGAATGCGGCTTAAGCCAACGATACCGTTCAGAGGTGTACGCAATTCGTGACTGATGGTGGAAATAAACGTCGTTTTGTCGCGGCTGGCGCGTTCGAGCGCATCCTGATACCGCTTACGCTCGGTAATGTCGCGACCAAAGCCCATCAAACCATGCCGTTTACCCACACGGTCGTAGTACGGCACTTTACGGATTTCAAAGCAGGCTTTGCGTCCGTCCGGATAATCCAGCCACTGTTCATAAGTCAGTGACACATTATGACGAAACACTTTCTCATCGGTTTCAATAACTTTCGCGGCGGCTTCCGGCGAGTAAACATCAGCAGGTTTCAGGTGAACCAGTTGTTTTTCGCTCTTCCCTGTTAGCAATTCCATTGCACGGTTACAGCCGGAAAACTCTTTATCTTCGTTACGGTAAAAAACCAGATCTGGAGAGGCGTCAAGGAAGGAACGTAAAAAAGAGGATTGCTGTTCGAGCTGAATTTGTGTCTCTTCACGCTCTTTGATTTCAATTTTCAGCTGACCGAAGGTTTCCTGCAATTCAGCTTCAGCTTTTTCACGAACGGCGATTTCCTGATTAAGCTGGGTAATATTGTCTTTTAACTGAACGTTGAGGCTCAGATCGCGCTCGCGCATCTCCTCCAGTTTTTGCACCAGCCGTGACAGACGTTGTCGTGACTCCTCCAGTTGCTCGACGACCACCGAAAGAAAGTAGACCGCCCACGGCGTAATCAGCAGACCAAAGAAGATAGAACGAATAACATCAATACTTTCGACCTGACCATGCAGCACCATGGTCACCGCCATTTGCACCACAATGGCGAGAACGACAAGGGCCAGCGCCAGCAACATTGAGAAGCGCACCAGACCTAACTTCATCATCAGGTCAACATAATACTGCGCCAGCAGACGAATTTGCTTCATTAGGGAATTCCTTCACGACAACCTGCCCCAATAATACCCAATTCTGACAGTTACGTTATAAATTGTGTGAGAAATGCGGAATTCCCCTCAATGGCCTACGCCGTTGGAGGTAGCCACGGACGTCCCAGCGCCGATCCCTGTACGCCATGTTCATTCAGATAGCGATCCAGCTCGACCATACCCGTCCAGCGATTTTCACACCACAGCGGAGCAAGTAACGTCGGGCGACGGGCGCTGGCGGAAATGCGGTGGTAGATAACTTCCGGTGGCGTATGGCGAATCATCTCTCCCGCCGTCAGCGTGTAATCGTCCAGTTCAATACCGTTCAAACGTCCCGCTTCCCAGGCTTTCGCCATAATGCTGCCTTTCACGATATGCAGGGGATGAAGCTTGATGCCGTCCACGCCGGTTTCAACCACTCTCTCCAGTGTTTGCAAACATTCCGCTTGCCCTTCGCCAGGCAGGCCGACAATTAAGTGAGAACACACCTTAAGCCCACGCTGACGAGCCAGCTGGGTCGTGCGCTGATAGCAGGCAAAATCATGTCCGCGATTGATGCGATGCAGTGTTTTGTCGTGCGCGGTTTGCAACCCCAGCTCCAGCCACACTTCGTAGCCCTGGTCTTTATATTCACAAAGCAGATCCAACACCGCATCCGGCACGCAGTCCGGGCGCGTACCAACACACAAACCGACAATATTGGCCTGGCTCACCGCCTGTTGATACATGGAACGCAGCACCTGAACTTCCGCAAAGGTGCTGGTATAAGCCTGAAAGTAGGCCAGATAGCGTTTCGCACGGTTAACCAGATTCGCCTGATGCGCCAGCTGTTCAGCAATGGAGCGGTGTTGCTGCGCTTCGTCGGCAAACGAAGCAACATTACAGAATGTGCATCCGCCGCGTCCGATGGTTCCGTCACGATTCGGGCAGCTAAAACCGCCATGCAGCGTCAGTTTATGCACCTTTTGCCCGTAACGACGGGTAAGATCCCCACCAAACATATTGACTAATTTCTGTAACTGCATAATCTGATAGACCGCGCCTTGAAAAGAGGCCAAAGCCTGCCATTTTTAGCTCAATTCGGCGATGACCTGGATCAATCGTCCCGGCCTGCTTATATCAACTGCATATTAAATCACAATTACTGAAATTTAATGCAGTAGCACATAAATTACTTTTGCTTATCTTGCGTCGGATTTTTTTATCCGCTAATGGATTTTAAACAAAAACAGTAGCATGAAATGCCTTTTCCTCTTAAGACAGTATAAAACACTGCTTCAAACGTCAATTCAAGGCAGGATAAGGGTTAACTCGCCGCTAAAGTAGTCAGGCACTCAACGTTTTCCTTTTTCTCTTTCCATTAATTAAGAATAACAAATTTAGTTTAAATTCAATAAATTAACAAATAATTTTGCGCTAAAGCACATTTCCAGAGCAATAAGCTTGCCATTTGACCTGTATCAGCTTTCCCGATAAGTTGGAAATCCGCTGGAAGCTTTCTGGATGAGCAGCCTGCTCATCATATTTATGCAGTAATTGAGTTCCCCTCTTCACCGTATTAACTGATGCGAAAAGGACAAAAAAGGGGGCGAATGCGAGGTAAGCGTATGAAACGCAAACCCCGTCGCCATGCTCTTTCTGTGCCCGTGCGCAGCGGTTCGGTAGTGGGGTTCCCGCAGAGCCTGGGGGAGGTTCACGATATGTTGTACGATAAATCCCTTGAGAGGGATAACTGTGGTTTCGGCCTGATCGCCCACATAGAAGGCGAACCTAGCCACAAGGTAGTGCGTACTGCAATACACGCACTGGCTCGTATGCAGCACCGTGGCGCGATTCTCGCTGATGGTAAAACTGGTGACGGTTGCGGCCTGCTGTTACAAAAACCGGATCGCTTTTTTCGCATCGTTGCGCAGGAACGCGGCTGGCGTTTAGCGAAAAACTACGCCGTCGGGATGATCTTCCTGAATAAAGATCCTGAACTCGCCGCCGCCGCACGCCGCGTCGTTGAAGAAGAGCTACAACGCGAAACCTTGTCGATTGTCGGCTGGCGTGATGTCCCTACCAACGAAGGTGTACTGGGTGAAATCGCCCTCTCCTCGCTGCCGCGCATTGAGCAAATTTTTGTGAACGCCCCGGCAGGCTGGCGTCCGCGCGATATGGAGCGCCGTCTGTTTATCGCCCGTCGCCGCATCGAAAAACGTCTCGAAGCCGATAAAGACTTCTACGTCTGTAGCCTGTCGAATCTGGTCAACATCTATAAAGGTCTGTGTATGCCGGCGGATTTGCCGCGCTTTTACCTGGATCTTGCTGATCTGCGTCTGGAATCAGCTATCTGTCTGTTCCATCAACGCTTCTCCACCAACACCGTGCCGCGCTGGCCGCTGGCGCAGCCGTTCCGCTATCTGGCGCACAACGGCGAAATCAACACTATCACCGGTAACCGTCAGTGGGCGCGCGCCCGTACTTATAAATTCCAGACGCCGCTGATCCCGGATTTGCACGACGCCGCGCCGTTCGTCAACGAAACCGGCTCTGACTCCAGTTCGATGGATAACATGCTGGAACTGCTGCTGGCAGGCGGGATGGATATCATCCGCGCCATGCGTCTGTTAGTTCCACCAGCCTGGCAGAACAACCCGGATATGGATCCGGAACTGCGCGCGTTCTTCGATTTTAACTCCATGCATATGGAGCCGTGGGATGGCCCGGCGGGCATCGTGATGTCAGACGGTCGCTTCGCTGCCTGTAACCTCGACCGTAACGGTCTGCGTCCGGCGCGCTACGTCATCACCAAAGATAAGCTCATCACCTGCGCCTCTGAAGTCGGCATCTGGGGTTATCAGCCTGACGAAGTGGTTGAAAAAGGCCGCGTGGGGCCGGGCGAACTGATGGTGATCGACACCCGCAGTGGGCGTATTCTGCACTCGGCAGAAACCGATGATGACCTGAAAAGCCGCCATCCATATAAAGAGTGGATGGAGAAAAACGTTCGCCGCCTGGTGCCGTTTGAAGACTTGCCCGATGAAGAAGTGGGTAGCCGTGAACTGGACGACGACACGCTTGCCAGCTACCAGAAACAGTTTAACTACAGCGCGGAAGAGCTGGACTCTGTGATCCGTGTGCTGGGCGAAAACGGTCAGGAAGCTGTCGGTTCGATGGGCGACGACACCCCATTCGCCGTGCTCTCCAGCCAGCCGCGCATTATTTACGACTACTTCCGCCAGCAGTTTGCCCAGGTCACTAATCCGCCAATCGACCCGCTGCGTGAAGCGCATGTTATGTCGCTCGCTACCAGCATCGGGCGCGAAATGAACGTCTTCTGTGAAGCCGAAGGCCAGGCACACCGTTTAAGCTTTAAATCGCCGATTCTGCTCTACTCTGATTTCAAACAGCTCACGACGATGAAAGAAGAGCACTACCGCGCAGATACCCTGGATATCACCTTTGACGCAACCAAAAACACGCTCGAAGCGACGGTCAAAGAGCTGTGCGATAAAGCCGAAAAAATGGTGCGTAGCGGCACCGTGCTGCTGGTGCTTTCCGACCGGAATATCGCTAAAGATCGCCTGCCGGTTCCAGCCCCGATGGCGGTTGGCGCGATCCAGACCCGTCTGGTCGATCAAAGCCTGCGTTGCGACGCCAACATCATCGTCGAAACCGCCAGCGCCCGCGATCCACACCACTTCGCCGTGTTGCTGGGCTTCGGCGCGACGGCTATTTATCCGTACCTTGCCTATGAAACACTGGGTCGCCTGGTTGACACCCACGCGATTGCCAAAAATTATCGTACTGTGATGCTCAACTACCGTAACGGCATCAACAAAGGCTTGTACAAAATCATGTCCAAGATGGGCATCTCCACCATCGCCTCTTACCGCTGCTCGAAACTGTTTGAGGCGGTCGGTCTGCACGATGATGTTGTGAGCCTGTGCTTCCAGGGCGCGGTCAGCCGCATTGGCGGGGCAGGCTTCGAAGACTTCCAGCAGGATCTGCTGAATCTGTCAAAACGAGCCTGGCTGGCGCGTAAGCCCATCAGCCAGGGCGGCCTGCTGAAATATGTGCATGGCGGCGAATACCACGCCTACAATCCAGACGTCGTGCGCACGCTGCAGCAGGCGGTACAGAGCGGCGAGTACAGCGACTATCAGGAATACGCGAAGCTGGTTAACGAGCGCCCGGCAACAACGCTGCGCGATCTGCTGGCAATTACGCCGGGTGAAAACGCGGTCAACATTGCTGATGTTGAGCCGGCAAGCGAACTGTTTAAACGCTTCGATACCGCTGCGATGTCTATCGGCGCGTTAAGCCCGGAAGCCCACGAGGCACTGGCGGAAGCGATGAACAGCATCGGCGGCAACTCCAACTCCGGTGAAGGGGGGGAAGATCCGGCGCGCTACGGCACCAACAAAGTCTCGCGCATTAAACAGGTCGCTTCCGGTCGCTTCGGCGTCACTCCGGCGTATCTGGTCAATGCCGACGTGATTCAGATTAAAGTCGCTCAGGGCGCGAAGCCGGGCGAAGGCGGTCAGTTGCCGGGCGATAAAGTCACTCCTTACATCGCCAAACTGCGCTATTCCGTACCCGGCGTAACGTTGATCTCCCCGCCACCGCACCACGATATCTACTCTATCGAGGACTTAGCGCAGCTTATTTTCGACCTCAAGCAGGTTAACCCGAAAGCGATGATCTCCGTGAAGCTGGTTTCCGAACCGGGCGTTGGCACCATCGCCACCGGTGTGGCGAAAGCTTATGCCGATTTAATCACCATCGCTGGCTATGACGGTGGCACCGGCGCAAGTCCGCTGTCGTCAGTGAAATACGCAGGCTGCCCGTGGGAACTGGGGCTTGTTGAAACACAACAGGCGCTGGTTGCCAACGGCTTGCGTCATAAGATCCGTTTGCAGGTTGATGGCGGTCTGAAAACTGGCGTCGATATCATCAAAGCAGCGATTCTTGGCGCA
The DNA here is from genome assembly GCF_000208525.1 of Escherichia sp. TW14182. Lineage (NCBI taxonomy): Bacteria > Pseudomonadati > Pseudomonadota > Gammaproteobacteria > Enterobacterales > Enterobacteriaceae > Escherichia > Escherichia sp. TW14182. Next base: position 24,060 of record NZ_AEJZ01000068.1, on the reverse strand, counting down.
GAAAGCTTCGGCTTCGGCACTGGCCCAATGGTGGCGCTCGGCTGTAAATATCTGCGTATTTGCCACCTGAACAACTGCGCCACCGGCGTGGCAACTCAGGACGAAAAACTGCGTAAAAATCACTACCACGGCCTGCCGTTCAAGGTGACGAATTACTTTGAATTTATCGCCCGTGAAACCCGCGAGCTGATGGCACAGCTGGGCGTGACGCGTCTGGTGGATCTGATTGGTCGCACCGACCTGCTAAAAGAGCTGGACGGTTTCACCGCTAAACAGCAAAAACTGGCGCTATCGAAGCTGCTGGAGACTGCCGAGCCGCATCCTGGTAAGGAGCTCTACTGCACCGAAAACAACCCGCCGTTCGATAACGGTCTGCTGAACGCGCAGTTGCTGCAACAGGCGAAACCGTTTGTCGATGAGCGTCAGAGTAAAACCTTATGGTTCGATATTCGTAACACCGACCGTTCCGTGGGCGCATCGCTTTCAGGTTATATCGCCCAGACGCACGGCGATCAGGGGCTGGCTGCCGATCCGATTAAAGCGTACTTCAACGGCACCGCAGGCCAGAGTTTCGGCGTGTGGAACGCGGGCGGCGTGGAGCTGTATCTGACGGGCGATGCCAACGACTATGTCGGTAAAGGCATGGCGGGCGGCTTAATCGCCATTCGTCCTCCGGTTGGCTCGGCCTTCCGCAGCCACGAGGCGAGCATTATCGGCAACACTTGCCTGTATGGCGCGACCGGCGGTCGTCTGTATGCCGCTGGCCGCGCGGGTGAACGTTTTGGCGTGCGTAACTCCGGTGCGATTACCGTGGTAGAAGGCATTGGCGACAACGGCTGTGAATACATGACGGGTGGTATCGTCTGTATTCTGGGTAAAACCGGTGTTAACTTCGGTGCGGGCATGACCGGCGGCTTCGCTTACGTTCTCGACGAAAGTGGTGATTTCCGCAAACGCGTTAACCCGGAACTGGTCGAGGTCTTAAACGTTGACTCTCTGGCGATCCATGAAGAGCATCTGCGTGGTCTTATCACTGAGCATGTGCAGCATACCGGTTCGCAGCGTGGCGAAGAGATTCTGGCGAACTGGTCAATCTTCGCCACTAAATTTGCGCTGGTTAAACCGAAGTCCAGTGATGTAAAAGCACTGCTGGGGCACCGTAGTCGTAGCGCAGCAGAGTTGCGCGTGCAGGCGCAGTAAGGGGTAGCAACAATGAGTCAGAATGTTTATCAATTTATCGACCTGCAGCGCGTTGATCCGCCAAAGAAACCGCTGAAGATCCGCAAAATTGAGTTTGTTGAAATTTACGAGCCGTTTTCCGAAGGCCAGGCCAAAGCGCAGGCTGACCGCTGCCTGTCGTGCGGCAACCCATACTGCGAGTGGAAATGCCCGGTACACAACTACATCCCGAACTGGCTGAAGCTCGCCAACGAGGGACGTATTTTTGAAGCGGCAGAACTGTCGCATCAAACCAATACCCTGCCGGAAGTGTGTGGACGCGTTTGCCCGCAGGATCGTCTGTGCGAAGGTTCCTGTACCCTGAACGATGAGTTTGGCGCAGTGACCATCGGCAATATTGAGCGTTATATCAATGATAAAGCGTTCGAAATGGGCTGGCGTCCGGATATGTCCGGCGTGAAGCAGACGGGTAAAAAAGTGGCGATTATCGGCGCAGGCCCGGCAGGTCTGGCGTGTGCGGATGTGCTGACACGCAACGGTGTCAAAGCTGTCGTCTTCGACCGTCACCCGGAAATCGGCGGCCTGCTGACCTTCGGTATTCCGGCTTTCAAGCTGGAAAAAGAGGTAATGACGCGCCGCCGTGAAATCTTCACCGGCATGGGTATTGAATTCAAACTCAATACCGAAGTGGGACGTGACGTGCAACTGGACGATCTACTGAAAGATTACGATGCCGTGTTCCTCGGTGTCGGCACTTATCAGTCAATGCGTGGAGGACTGGAAAACGAAGATGCCGATGGCGTGTACGCGGCGCTGCCGTTCCTCATCGCCAACACCAAACAGTTGATGGGCTTTGGCGAAACCCGCGATGAACCGTTCGTCAGCATGGAAGGTAAACGCGTGGTGGTACTTGGCGGTGGCGATACCGCGATGGACTGCGTGCGGACTTCCGTGCGCCAGGGTGCTAAGCACGTTACCTGTGCCTATCGTCGTGATGAAGAGAACATGCCGGGTTCCCGCCGCGAAGTGAAAAACGCGCGGGAAGAAGGCGTAGAGTTCAAATTCAACGTCCAGCCGCTGGGTATTGAAGTAAATGGCAACGGTAAAGTCAGCGGCGTGAAAATGGTGCGCACCGAAATGGGCGAACCGGACGCTAAAGGCCGTCGCCGCGCGGAGATCGTGGCAGGTTCCGAACATATCGTTCCGGCAGATGCGGTGATCATGGCGTTTGGTTTCCGCCCGCACAGCATGGAATGGCTGGCAGAACACAGCGTTGAGCTGGATTCACAGGGTCGCATTATCGCTCCGGAAGGTAACGAAAACGCTTTCCAAACCAGCAATCCGAAAATCTTTGCCGGTGGTGACATCGTGCGTGGTTCGGATCTGGTGGTGACCGCCATTGCCGAAGGTCGTAAGGCGGCAGACGGCATTATGAACTGGCTGGAAGTTTAAGCGAGGTAACAATAAATTCGCCAGACAGTGTCTGGCGAATTTATAAAACGAGCTATCCAACTAAATTTTAAGCCATTAACTCGGCCTTAACTTTCACTACCACCTTTTTAATCTCACCAGGTTCGCCGACAACGCATCCCGGTTTATGCGGTTCTCCTGGCATAAACACGGCGAACATTCCCGGTTTCAGGATGATGGTTTGCTCGTTCTCAATGGCGCTGCAAAGCTGGTAATCATCTTCATGGTGGAACTCTTCACACTGGCGCGCAGTGCCTGCCATACCAAAAAGAATCCGCTCCTCGCCGTTTAATAACAGCTGGATGTCAATGTACTGCTGGTGCAATTCGGCTTTTTTCTCAACGGGCGATTGAGTGTTAAACGTCATGACATTCATAAAGATATTGTCGCCCTGCAATTCGTAACGACCCGGCGCTTTTTCCTGCGGCCTGGCAGCTAATGCCAGCGTTAACGCGTCCAGTAGTGCTGGATGTAAACCGGCAGATGGTAACGACTGTACTTCACCCATCATCATAATTTTTCTCCCTGAGCCAACAACGCAGCCCCAAGTAAACCTGCATCATGGCGGTAGTGCGCCGCCAGTAACTCAACATGAAATGCCGCTGGCTCCTTAGCCAGATACGTTTCCACCAGCGCCAGATACCCTTCCGCCAGCCCAACACTGCCGCCGAGCACCACACACTGGCAATCAGTCGTGGCTTTAACATCGGCAATCAGTCTTGCCAGCGCATGTGCGGAGCGATGAATCAGTTGCTGCGCCTGCTCGTCACCCTGTCCGGCGCGCGTGAAAATGGTTTTCGCATCCGCGCCAGCCAGCTCACCCTGCGCCGCCGCCGCCGCAATACCGCGACCAGAAGCAATCGCTTCCACGCAACCTGTGCGTCCACAGCCACAGACAGGCCCCTGCGGATCGGCAAGCGTATGCCCGATGTGCCCCGCCAGACCGCCTGGGCCGGTAAGCAGTTTGCCGCCGCTCACTACACCGCCGCCAACACCAGTGGAAACGGTGATAAACACCATATCGGTTATATCGCCTTCCAGCGCCTGATACTCCGCCCACGCTGCGGCCTGCGCATCGTTAATGGCAATGGTCGGCAAATCGGTAAGTTGTTCCAAAGTTTTGACTAACGGAAAATGTAGCAATCCACCGAGATTATGCGGATTCAGCGCCAGCAAGCTGCCATCGCGGATGATCCCGGTTGAAGCGATGGCAACCTGCTGCGCATGAGCTTGCAACGGGGAGACTAACGCGGCCAAGGCTTCACGCAAGGCTTCTGGTGTCTGGCTGGCAGGCGTAGGAAGTTCTCGGCGATCGCGGATCTGCCCATCAGCGCCAATCAGCGCGGCGGCAAGTTTAGTACCGCCGATATCAATCGCCAGTGTGGTCATAGCACCGCCTTTTTCATCGCTGTGTTGTACCACTGACAAATGTGTTCAAGACGCGTAATGGCAGAACCCACCGTTACCGCCCATGCGCCGTGGCGCATCGCATCCGCCGCCTGCGCTGGCGAGTTGTAACGTCCTTCGGCAATTACCCGACATCCGGCGTCGCTCAACGTTTTCACCAGCGCCAGATCCGGCTCTTCTGGCGTTACAGGCGTGGTATAGCCAGAAAGCGTAGTGCCAATAATTTCGGCTCCCAGCTTTTGGCATGCCAGGCCGTCTTCCGGCGTTGAGCAGTCGGTCATCGCCAGTAAACCGTGATGGTGAATACGTGCCAGCAGCGTTTCAACAGGCACCGGACGCGGTCGGTCGGTGCCGTCAATCGCGATAATGTCCGCGCCCGCCTGCGCCAGTGCATCAACATCTTCAATATAAGCTGTGATACGTACCGGAGAATCCTCCAGATCGCGTTTCACAATCCCGATAATCGGCACGCTCACCACCGCACGCGTGGCTTTCAGGTTTGCCACACCTTCTATGCGAATAGCAACCGCACCTGCCTGCTCTGCCGCTAATGCCATGGCAGCAACGATTTCGGGTTTATCGAGCGGGCTGTCCGGAACCGGCTGGCAGGAGACAATCAGTCCACCGTTAGCGGCGATTTTTTGATCCAGTTGTGCAAGTAACGACATACATCTTCCCTTAGCGAAAGACCCGGTACAGAGACCGGGCTACAGAATTAACTTTTGGTTTTGACTAAATCGTTTTTGGCGCTGCCAAACGGTACGGCACCGCTAAATGGTTTGCCGTCGATAGCGTCATGAGTCCGCAACGCTTCCGGGCGCAGCCAACGCTGAACGCGGGATGGCATATCCAGACCAATCAGCAAGATCACCACGAACGTCAGACTGAACGAGAGCGATCCCAGCGCAGTGCCCAGATCCAGACGTTGAGCGATCAACGCGCCGAGGATTGGAGCCAGTGCGCCGCCAAGTGCGCCGACGTTGTAGGTAAAGCCCAGCCCCGCTGCACGCTGGTCGGTATCGAAATAACCGCCGATCAGTTTCGGTAAGATCCCGGAGATGCCCTGACCAAGCATTTGCTGGAAGAACAGTAACAGACCGAGTACCCAGACGTTTGCGCCGCCAATCGCAAACACCGGAATAATCAGCAATTGTGAAGCTAACAGGCTACAAACGTAGGCTTTGCGCGTTCCCAGCCAGTCACCGAGGAAGCCACCGACGCAGCAACCCACCGCCGCACCAAAACCACTAAAGAACAACACATTGGCGACCGTATGTGGGTTATAAGCCAGCTCAGTTTTCAGATACGTCGGCAGCAGCGCCTGAATCGGCCATGAGTAGAGGAAAGCAAACAACACAACCACCATCAGCATCACACCGGTTGGCCAGCGTTTGCCCGTACTCTGTACCATAAAGCTGATAAAAATTGCGGCGCATAACAGCCCAAGAACAGCGACGATTGCGGCATTTTGCAGGTTGCCGGCAAAGCAGAACCACAGCGCAGTAGCTGCCGCCAGTGTCATCACGATATTGGCGATGCGATGTTCACCACGGTAAAGAATATCCACCATTGTGCGTACCGGTGCTTTACCCCCGTGTTTCTCTTTCCAGTCTTCCGCTTCCGGGATATTTTTACGCAGCCAGAGAGCAAAGATGATCGGTAAGATGCCGATAAAGAACAGCGCACGCCAGCCCCAGATCGGAACCACCAGGCTGTAAACCTGAGCGGCAACGACAGCACCCACAGAGAAACCGGAAATCAGAAAACCACTGGCTTTGTTACGTAGGTGTTTTGGCCAGCTTTCAATGACATAGGTGGCGCTGGAACCGTATTCTCCTGCCATCCCCATGCCGATCACCAGACGAGCGATAAACATAGTGATGTAGCCTGGCGCAAAGCCACAAGCCAGCGTCCCGACCGAGAAGAGAACGATACTGGTGACCATTGCCAGACGACGCCCGTAACGATCCCCCATAGCCCCAAGCATCAAGCCGCCGAACCAGCGTGAGATAAAGGCTGCGGAGATCAGACTTGCCGCCTGCACCGTCGTCAGCCCAAATTCACCTTGTACTTCGGTGAGTACCAGGGCAATTAAAACGAAATCAAAACCATCAAGTAGATATCCCAACCAGGCAGCGGAAAATGCTCGCCATTGTGCGCGGTTGAGATGGCGATACCACGGGATATTCTGGGTTGTAGTACTCATTGTGAGTCTCCCGCGATGGGCGTTGCCCACACGCTTTGGTATGAAAGTTGTAGGGTACAGATGCGTTTATTTCCCCTCACCCGGTAGGGGCGAGTGAGGGGAAAAACTCACCCGCGCTCTTGCATCAACTGCTGAGCCAGCGCCTTCAGTTCTGGCAGATATTTTTCATCCACCGGACCAAACGGTTTGCGGCACAGCGGAACGGACACCACATCCATATAGTGAAGAACTGTTTTCAGGCCACGGAATACGCCTGTTTTAATCAGCAAATCAATGACTTTGTTGCACTCGGTTTGCAGTTTCTGCGCGGTTTGAATATCGCCCTCTTTCAACGCCTTAACGATGCCCTGATAACGCCAGCCCATGATGTTGTAGGTACTACCGATACCACCATCAGCGCCCGCCAGCAGGCCGGAAGCAAAGATTTCGTCGTAACCGTTGTAGAGCACCAGATCAGGATGTTCACGACGGATCTGCTCCATCTGATAGAGATCGCCAGAGGTCTGTTTCAGCGCCCCGACACCCGGCAACGTAACCAGAGTGTTGATCTGATCCAGGGTCAGTTTAACGCCGCTTAACGCCGGAATGTTGTACACCACCATCGGCAAACCATCCGCTGAATCAATGATTGCCCGATAGTGATCGCAGTGTTCTTCAAAGCTAAAAGGATAGTAGAACGGCGTAACGGCAGAGACGGCATCAAAGCCATAACGTTTAGCGGATGCCGCAAGTTGTTGGCTTTCAGCAGTGCTGACGCAACCTACGTGAGCGATTAATTTAATCTTGCCTTTCGCCTCTTCCGCGACGATTTCCAGTACCTGTTCACGCTCGGAAAGGCTCTGCACAAAGGCTTCGCCGGTTGAACCACCTACGTATAAACCGTCGATGCCCTGCTGAATATTGAACTGAACCAGGCGGCGCAGACTCGCTTTATCCAGTGCTTGTTGTTGGTCAAAAGGAGTCAGGAGTGCGGCCATTACGCCACGTAAATTTGTTGCCATAAATACCTCTGAAGTGATGCTTGCCTGTTAAAAACGATATACCTTTATACCTGTTATACCAGATCAAATAAGCAACACATCATACAGAACGCTTATAATGCGATCTGCTTCACTAAAGTGGCATTATTTTTTTTTGTTAGTGGTTTGACCGAAGGCGTGCCAGGTGGCAGAAACGCTGTTGAGGTGCGATTGCAATGCGCGATCGGCTTCATCGGGATCGTGACGACGGATCGCATCAACGATCGCAATATGCTGCTGATAACTAACGTTGTTATGCTCGTGCAGCGCCTGATCGGCGACTGTCGGACGGGCGGCGATCAGCCAGTCGAGCAGAGCAACGTGGATCGCCATAAAGATCGGGTTCCCAGGGATCTCTGCCAGCACACGGTGGAAATCAACATCTGAACGAATAAACGCGGCGTTGTTATCCAGCGACTGACTGTTGATTTCCAGTGCTTTGGCCAGCAAATCAATTTGTTCATCGGTGGCATGTTCAGCCGCATAGCGCACCAGGCTGGACTCAAAGAACAGACGTAACTGTTCGAAATGGGCTATCCCGCCAGGATGGGAAAGAAAATCTTTTGCCATGCCGGAAAGCTCGCCGATGATGGTGTCCGCAGAAGGACGCGAGACACGAGCGCGTTCACCATTATTAATTTGTACCAGACCTTTGCGCTTTAACGCCGCCAACGCTTCACGTACCGAAGGACGCCCAACGTTAAAGAACGCCATAAGTTCGCGTTCAGAAGGCAGTTGCTCACCTTCGCCAAATTCACGACGGCGGATCATCTGCTCCAGCTCTTCCTCCACCATTTCGGAGAGTTTTTTGCGCGCCAGTGGACGACGACGCAAGTTACGACCGATAGTAGCCGGAGAATCTTCTGCTTGCGGATCAAATGCGTTCATAGAGCTCTTTCTGGGAAAATATGTTGACGGATAATAGCGAAGTTATCGTAACACAGTATTAAAATCAGGCGAAAAGAAGGTAGATAGCAAAACAGGCCACATGGGCCTGTTTATCATTTATTTCACAACCCGCAATGCCGGGCGTCCACCGCGTGGAGGCTGTGGCGGTTCATCGTCAGGATGATGGTCATCATCGTGATCGGGCTTATCGCCATCAATAACCGACATAACGGTTTCATTATCTGCCGACGCTTCATCATCATTCATGATACTGGCATCTTCATCGTAGGCAGCTTCAGGCTCGAACATTGTTCCTGCGCCATTTTCGCGGGCGTAGATAGCCAGCACGGCAGCCAGCGGTACTGAAACCTGACGCGGAATGCCACCAAAGCGCGCGTTAAAACGCACTTCATCATTCGCCAGTTCCAGATTGCCAACCGCACGCGGCGCAATGTTGAGTACGATTTGCCCATCACGTGCATATTCCATAGGAACCTGCACGCCAGGGAGCGTCACATCCACCACCAGGTGCGGCGTGAGCTGGTTATCCAGCAACCACTCATAGAATGCACGCAGCAGATAGGGACGACGTGGTGTTAGCTGTGACAAATCCATACAGATTAACTCCGGCCCAGACGCATTTCACGTTCTGCTTCAGTTAAAGAAGCAAGGAAAGAGTCACGCTCAAAGACGCGGGTCATATAGCCTTTCAGCTCTTTCGCACCCGGGCCGCTAAACTCGATGCCCAGTTGCGGCAGACGCCACAGCAGCGGAGCAAGGTAGCAATCGACCAGGCTGAACTCATCGCTCAGGAAGTACGGCTTCTGACCGAAGACCGGCGCAATCGCCAGCAGTTCTTCGCGCAGTTGCTTACGTGCGGCATCGGCTTCAGAGGCTGAACCGTTGATGATGGTGTTCATCAGCGTGTACCAGTCTTTTTCGATACGGTGCATGTACAGACGGCTTTCACCGCGAGCTACCGGGTAAACAGGCATCAGTGGCGGATGCGGGAAACGCTCATCCAGATATTCCATAATGATGCGAGATTCCCACAGGGTCAGTTCACGATCCACCAGGGTCGGAACGCTCTGATTCGGGTTGAGGTCAATCAGATCCTGAGGCGGATTGTCCTTTTCCACGTGTTCGATCTCGAAACTTACACCTTTCTCAGCCAGCACAATGCGGACCTGATGGCTATAGATGTCAGTAGGACCGGAAAACAGCGTCATTACCGAACGTTTGTTGGCAGCGACAGCCATGAAAACCTCCAGGTATAGTCAGAATTTTTACTGCTACCAGCCACCAGGTGGCCAGTCAGAAGTTATGTTACCCAGTAAGGAACGACTCTCTTTGTTCGAAAATCAAACAAAAAATGAGCAATACCCGACATTTGGGCAGAAAATTGGATGATAGTTTACCAGATTTTGCGACCTTTGTGGTAAGTCGATACCAGAAATGGGGAAAAAGAGATGCGCTTTAGTCTGAAATGGTTGACTTAATCCCTTATCGGCGATGTTGTTTTTGTTTTACCTGCCTGTCAGGCGGTAGCAAAAAGCACCTTTCCATTTTTACGCTGATTCAGATTTTAGCCATAAAAAAACCCGCCGAAGCGGGTTTTTTTCGCAAATTGTATTCTGCCGGAGCAGAAAGCAATTAACGTTTGGAGAACTGCGGACGACGACGTGCTTTACGCAGACCGACTTTCTTACGTTCAACCTGACGAGCGTCACGAGTAACGAAGCCAGCTTTACGCAGTTCAGAACGCAGGGACTCGTCGTACTCCATCAGAGCGCGGGTGATACCGTGACGGATCGCACCAGCCTGACCAGAGATACCACCACCTTTAACGGTGATGTACAGATCCAGTTTCTCAACCATGTCGACCAGTTCCAGCGGCTGACGAACTACCATGCGGGCAGTTTCACGACCGAAGTACTGTTCCAGAGAACGTTGGTTGATAACGATTTTGCCGTTGCCCGGTTTGATGAAAACGCGAGCTGCGGAACTTTTGCGGCGACCAGTGCCGTAGTATTGATTTTCAGCCATTGCCTATAATCCCGATTAGATGTCAAGAACTTGCGGTTGCTGTGCCGCGTGGTTGTGCTCGTTACCCGCGTAAACTTTCAGTTTACGGAACATAGCACGACCCAGCGGGCCTTTTGGCAACATGCCTTTAACCGCGATTTCAATCACACGCTCAGGACGGCGAGCAATCATCTCTTCAAAGGTCGCTTGTTTGATACCACCGATGTGACCGGTGTGATGATAGTACACTTTGTCAGTACGCTTGTTGCCGGTTACAGCAACTTTGTCAGCGTTCAGAACGATGATGTAATCACCAGTATCTACGTGCGGAGTGTATTCCGCTTTATGCTTACCGCGCAGGCGCAGAGCCAGTTCGGAAGCCAGACGACCCAGAGTTTTACCGGCCGCGTCAACAACATACCAGTCGCGTTTTACGGTTTCTGGTTTAGCTGTAAAAGTTTTCATTAAAAGCTTACCCAATAAATAGTTACACGTTGGTGAACACCCAAACGTCTTCAATTGTTGAGGTTCACACGACAAAGTCCGGCAAACCTACCCCTTCGAATAGCCTATGCCAGCACACAAAAAGTTTTGGGAAAAAAACTTTCTTGTAACGTGGGGTCGCAAGATTATAGAGAAGTCGGGGTCAAAGATCGACCCCTTTTTGTGATTTGTGACAGGTTTTAACCCGCCAAATGCTCGCGCTTCAAATACTCTTCGCTTTGCATCTCTTGCAGACGTGACAGGCAACGCTGGAACTCAAACTTCAGCCGCTCGCCCTGATAAATCTCATACAAAGGTACTTCCGCGCTCACCACCAGCTTGACATGGCGCTCGTAAAATTCATCCACCAGCGCAATGAAACGCCGCGCTTCACTCTCCATCAACCGCGTCATGACGGGCACATCAAACAACATCACCGTGTGAAACAGACGTGAGAGCGCAATATAGTCATGCTGGCTGCGGGCATCAACGCACAGCGTGGTAAATGACACCGCCAGCGTCTGGTTTTCTACGCCCATAGTCGCCAGCGGTCGATGATTGATTTCCAGCGTAGGGGCTTGTTCTCGTTTTGCACCTGCCAGCGCCAGCCACAGCTTATCCATCTGCTCACGCGTTTCATCATTAAGCGGCGACAGCCACAGATGCGCCTGAGTAAGGGTACGCAGCCGATAATCAACACCGGCGTCCACGTTCATAACATCACAATACTGTTTAATGGCATCAATTGCAGGAAGAAAACGCGCACGTTGCAGGCCATTGCGATAAAGCTCATCCGGTGGAATATTTGACGTCGCCACCAGCGTTATGCCGCGAGCAAACAATGCTTTCATCAGGCCACCCAGCAGCATGGCGTCGGTAATATCAGAAACAAAAAATTCGTCAAAACAGAGCACGTCAGTTTCGGCTTTAAAGCGATCGGCAATAATTTCCAGCGGATCGCTCTGCCCTTGCAATGCGGTTAATTCTTCATGCACCCGCAGCATAAAACGGTGAAAATGCAGCCGCTGTTTTCGCTCTCCCGGCAAGCTTTGATAGAAAAGATCCATCAACCAGGTTTTTCCACGCCCTACACCGCCCCACATATATAAGCCACGCACCGGCGCGTTGCTTGTATCTTCGCGCTTCCCCCACAGTTTCCCGACCCGTGCCATTAGCCCGCTAGCCCTGGCGACTGGCGGCGTGCTGTTGATTAATTCCTGGTAGATAATCTCCAGCCGACTGACGGCCTCTTTTTGTACGTCGTCGGGTTGATGGCTGCCTTCATTGAGCGCCTTCAGGTATTGCGATGTTGGGGTAACGCTTTGCATGATGTTCTTGTTATTCCTTGAATAATCGGTGTGCCGTTGTTCACGGTTGACGAAAAAAAGGCCGTTCTACACTACGCGATATGCAGTCGGGATTCCACTTCTGTGGAATTAACGGTTATAGTGGCATAATCAGCCGCAGGCATGGAGCCTGAAGCCAACACCCTACGGAAACAAAAGACAACGGGAGATGTTCATGACCTGGGAATATGCGCTAATTGGGTTAGTCGTCGGCATCATTATTGGTGCTGTGGCCATGCGTTTTGGTAATCGTAAACTGCGCCAGCAACAGGCGTTGCAGTACGAACTTGAAAAAAATAAAGCTGAACTGGACGAGTATCGCGAAGAGCTGGTTAACCACTTTGCCCGCAGCGCGGAATTACTGGATACCATGGCGCACGACTATCGCCAGCTGTATCAACACATGGCGAAAAGCTCCAGCAGCCTGCTGCCGGAACTGTCTGCTGAAGCCAACCCGTTCCGCAATCGTCTGGCAGAATCTGAAGCCAGCAACGATCAGGCTCCGGTGCAGATGCCGCGTGACTATTCTGAAGGCGCATCCGGCCTGTTACGTACCGGCGCGAAGCGCGACTAATTTATTTTGCGGGCGCAGCCATTGCGCCCTCCTCTTCTCTTCTTCCCCCGACTATCATTTAATCTGGTGTCTCATTGTTTACCATCTGAAAATTCAATAACATCAAACTGTTTTGAATCTCTTTTTCTTATCATTCAGGTACGAGAGCAGGAATAATGAAAAAGCAAACCCAGCTGTTGAGTGCATTAGCGTTAAGTGTCGGGTTAACTCTCTCGGCGCCGTTTCAGGCCATCGCATCGATTCCCGGCCAGGTTGCCGGTCAAGCGCCACTGCCCAGTCTGGCGCCGATGCTGGAAAAAGTGCTTCCCGCAGTGGTCAGTGTTCGAGTCGAAGGAACCGCCAGCCAGGAGCAGAAAATTCCGGAAGAATTCAAAAAGTTTTTTGGTGATGATTTACCGGATCAGCCTGCGCAACCTTTCGAAGGTTTAGGTTCCGGCGTCATAATCAATGCCAATAAAGGTTATGTGCTGACCAACAATCACGTCATTAATCAGGCACAGAAAATCAGTATTCAGCTCAATGACGGGCGTGAGTTTGATGCGAAGCTGATTGGCGGTGATGAGCAGAGCGATATTGCCCTGTTGCAAATTCAGAATCCCGGCAAATTAACGCAAATTGCCATTGCCGACTCCGATAAACTGCGCGTCGGTGATTTTGCCGTCGCGGTCGGCAACCCGTTTGGTCTTGGGCAAACCGCCACCTCCGGGATTGTTTCCGCATTAGGCCGCAGCGGGTTAAATCTCGAAGGTCTGGAAAACTTTATTCAGACCGATGCCTCTATTAACCGTGGTAACTCCGGCGGTGCACTGTTAAACCTTAACGGTGAATTAATTGGCATCAACACCGCAATCCTTGCCCCGGGCGGCGGTAGCGTAGGAATTGGTTTTGCCATTCCGAGTAATATGGCGCGTACCCTGGCGCAGCAACTTATCGACTTTGGTGAAATCAAACGCGGCCTGTTAGGCATTAAAGGCACCGAAATGAGTGCCGATATCGCCAAAGCATTTAATTTAGACGTTCAGCGCGGCGCGTTTGTCAGCGAAGTGCTGCCAGGTTCTGGCTCGGCAAAAGCAGGCGTGAAAGCAGGCGATATTATTACCAGTCTCAACGGCAAACCGCTGAATAGCTTTGCTGAGTTGCGTTCTCGTATCGCGACCACCGAGCCGGGCACGAAAGTGAAACTCGGCCTGCTGCGTAACGGCAAACCGCTGGAAGTAGAAGTGACGCTCGATACCAGCACCTCATCGTCAGCCAGTGCCGAGATGATCACACCTGCGCTGGAAGGCGCGACGTTGAGTGACGGTCAGCTAAAAGATGGCGGCAAAGGTATTAAGATCGATGAGGTTGTCAAAGGAAGCCCCGCCGCTCAGGCTGGCTTGCAAAAAGATGATGTGATCATTGGCGTCAACCGCGATCGGGTGAATTCGATCGCTGAAATGCGCAAAGTGCTGGCGACAAAACCGGCCATCATCGCCCTGCAGATCGTACGTGGCAATGAGAGCATTTACCTGCTAATGCGTTAATGTCGTAAACCGGGCATCAGGCTGACGTGTGATGTCCGGTTAACTCGTGGTATGCTGCTGCCGTTCCCTTTTTTAATGACGCCTCCATCATGTTTGTGAAGCTCTTACGTTCCGTTGCGATTGGATTAATTGTCGGCGCTATTCTGCTGGTTGCCATGCCTTCGCTGCGCAGCATTAACCCGCTTTCCACACCGCAATTCGACAGTACCGATGAGACGCCTGCCAGCTATAATCTGGCGGTTCGCCGCGCCGCGCCAGCGGTAGTCAACGTTTATAACCGTGGTTTGAACACCGCCTCACACAACCAGCTTGAGATCCGTACACTGGGATCTGGCGTGATCATGGATCAACGCGGTTATATCATCACCAATAAACACGTGATCAACGACGCCGATCAGATCATCGTCGCCTTACAGGATGGTCGTGTTTTTGAAGCATTACTGGTGGGATCTGACTCTCTAACCGATCTGGCGGTGCTTAAAATTAATGCCACTGGTGGTTTACCCACTATTCCTATCAATTCACGACGCGTACCGCACATTGGCGATGTGGTGCTGGCGATCGGTAACCCGTATAACCTTGGGCAGACCATTACCCAGGGCATTATCAGTGCCACAGGTCGAATCGGCCTGAACCCGACCGGGCGGCAAAACTTCCTGCAAACCGATGCTTCCATTAACCACGGTAACTCCGGCGGCGCGCTGGTGAACTCGCTGGGAGAACTGATGGGCATCAACACGCTGTCGTTTGATAAGAGTAACGATGGCGAAACGCCGGAAGGTATCGGCTTTGCGATTCCTTTCCAGTTAGCAACCAAAATTATGGATAAGCTGATCCGCGATGGTCGCGTGATCCGTGGATACATTGGCATTGGTGGACGAGAAATCGCACCTCTGCACGCGCAGGGCGGCGGTATCGATCAACTGCAAGGAATTGTGGTTAACGAAGTGTCACCTGATGGTCCGGCGGCGAATGCGGGTATCCAGGTCAACGATCTGATTATCTCTGTGGATAACAAACCAGCCATCTCCGCACTGGAGACGATGGATCAGGTTGCGGAAATCCGACCTGGCTCAGTGATCCCAGTTGTAGTGATGCGTGACGATAAGCAGCTAACGTTGCAGGTCACCATTCAGGAATATCCAGCGACTAATTAAGTCGTGCGCTCAAAATAAAAAACCGGAGTCTGTGCTCCGGTTTTTTATTATCCGCTAATCAATTACTTATTAACGAATTCTTCGCCCAGGGCGATATCTTTCTTCAGCGTATCCAGCATACCTTCCAGCGCGTTCTGTTCAAATGCGCTCAGGGTGCCGATAGATTTACGCTCTTCCACGCCGTTTTTACCCAGCAGCAACGGTTGAGAGAAGAAACGTGCGTACTGACCGTCGCCTTCAACGTAGGCACATTCTACAACGCCTTGTTCGCCCTGCAGTGCGCGAACCAGAGACAGACCAAAACGTGCAGCGGCCTGGCCCATAGACAGGGTTGCAGACCCGCCACCGGCTTTCGCTTCAACCACTTCAGTACCCGCGTTCTGGATACGTTTGGTCAAATCAGCCACTTCTTGTTCGGTGAAGCTTACGCCAGGAACCTGAGACAGCAGCGGCAGAATGGTAACACCAGAGTGACCGCCAATAACCGGCACTTCAACTTCGCCCGGCTGTTTGCCTTTCAGTTCCGCAACAAAGGTGTTGGAACGAATGATATCCAGCGTGGTAACGCCGAACAGTTTGTTTTTGTCATAAACACCGGCTTTTTTCAGCACTTCTGCAGCGATAGCCACAGTGGTGTTCACCGGGTTAGTGATAATACCAATGCACGCTTTCGGGCAAGTTTTCGCAACTTGCTGTACCAGGTTTTTCACGATACCGGCGTTAACGTTAAACAGGTCAGAACGATCCATACCCGGTTTACGCGCAACACCTGCAGAAATAAGAACGACATCTGCGCCTTCCAGAGCAGGGGTCGCATCTTCACCAGAAAAACCTTTGATTTTCACAGCAGTAGGGATATGGCTCAGGTCGACGGCCACACCGGGAGTGACTGGAGCGATATCATACAGGGAGAGTTCTGAACCTGAAGGCAGTTGGGTTTTTAACAGTAGTGCAAGCGCCTGGCCGATACCACCAGCAGCGCCGAGGACTGCGACTTTCATCCTAAACTCCTTATTATATTGATAAACTAAGATATGTTGCTCCGCTGCCGCGACCTTAATCCACAAATTCCCTGTTTACAATGACCACTTCTCAAGAATGTGTAGTCACGCAAATTTGGCGTTTATGCATTTAATTGACGTAATCAGGGAGCTAACTTACGTAATTAACAGTCGCTTATGCATTAGGGCAACATTCCAACAGGTGGTGACAATATACCCTACCGTTCAGCCAAAACAACATCATTTTGATAACAATTAATTTACTTTTAAGCGAAATTTACATGCCGTGACGCAGGCATGTTTCTCAATAACGAAATTTGATAAAATCCCGCTCTTTCATAACATTATTTCAGCCTTCTCCAGGGCAGACTGTTTGCATAAAAATTCATCTGTATGCACAATAATGTTGTATCAACCACCATATCGGGTGACTTATGCGAAGCTCGGCTAAGCAAGAAGAATTAGTTAAAGCGTTTAAAGCGTTACTTAAAGAAGAGAAATTTAGCTCCCAGGGCGAAATCGTCGCCGCATTGCAGGAGCAAGGCTTTGACAATATTAACCAGTCTAAAGTCTCGCGGATGTTAACCAAGTTTGGTGCTGTACGTACCCGCAATGCCAAGATGGAAATGGTTTACTGCCTACCAGCTGAACTGGGCGTACCAACCACCTCCAGTCCGCTGAAAAATCTGGTGCTGGATATCGACTACAATGACGCTGTTGTGGTGATTCATACCAGCCCTGGCGCGGCACAATTAATTGCGCGTCTGCTGGACTCTCTGGGCAAAGCAGAAGGTATTCTTGGCACCATTGCCGGTGATGACACCATCTTTACCACCCCTGCTAAAGGTTTTACCGTCAAAGACCTGTACGAAGCGATTTTAGAGCTGTTCGACCAGGAGCTTTAATCTCTACCCCGCCGCTTCTGGCGGCGGGAAAAATGCTGCATTTGCCTCTTATCCCCCTGCTTTCCCCTGTCATCTATTAACGAATAGTGCGCTTTGCTGCGACAAAACATTCACATATCGAATACATAGGGTAATAATCGCACATTATGCAAAAAAAAGATATCATATTGAAATTAATGACATTTATAATGGTGCCCTATGTTTTTAATTCCACTTTGTTATAAAAATTAATATTTTTAACACTTTAAATCCAATAGAAACAGTTAGCGTGGTATTAATTAGCTAAATAATTAGTGTATACTTGATTTTGTGATATGGGTCACGAAACAAAGGCCCAGCTAAAAGATTATGTCGAGGTAAAAATCATGAAAATCAAAACCACTGTTGCTGTATTAAGCGTACTTTCTGTTCTCTCTTTCGGTGCCTTCGCTGCCGATTCCATTAATGCTGCACAAGCGCAAAACCGTGAAGCTATCGGTACAGTGTCCGTCAGCGGGGTGGCGTCTTCGCCGATGGATATGCGTGAAATGTTGAATAAAAAAGCGGAAGAAAAAGGCGCAACGGCCTACCAGATTACTGAAGCTCGTAGCGGTGACACCTGGCACGCTACGGCTGAACTGTACAAATAAACCCTCATCGTCTTGTCCGACGATATTGCCCCCGGTTCGGGGGCTTTTTTTTGCGCTAATGACGAACATTAAAACGCAAATGCCCTTCCAGCTCTTCCTCTGCCTCATCAAACAGCAATATTAACGCGCCAAAACGGCGACGCATTTTCTCTCCCAGATGAACGAATTCGATCTCCAGCGGTAGCGGCAGGACATCATTCATTAACACATCCCATAGAGAGTCGAGATCGCGTACCTTATCTTTCGCCAAGCCAAAGGTTTGGCTAAAGTCGCGATAAAAATCCTCCTGACTCTCAATCTCATCAAAATCAAATGTATAGATATTCATCTGTTGCCACCGTCACGTTTCGCGGCGAGTTCTGCCGTTCATCGCTAAGTATAGACATGAAAAAACCGACGCTTTTGGCGTCGGTTTTAACTTAACTATCGGTCAGCG
Source organism: Escherichia sp. TW14182 (assembly GCF_000208525.1). Taxonomy (NCBI): domain Bacteria; kingdom Pseudomonadati; phylum Pseudomonadota; class Gammaproteobacteria; order Enterobacterales; family Enterobacteriaceae; genus Escherichia; species Escherichia sp. TW14182. Next base: position 5,812 of record NZ_AEJZ01000068.1, on the reverse strand, counting down.
CATGTTGATACTTATGGAGCATACCGGTAAGCCGATGCACCGGTTCCGTCACCTGCGGTGGCGCTTGCCAGATGCGTAGCTTTTCCTGGTAGATTTCCAGTTCTTCCAGCAACTGGCCAAAGTACCGACGACGTTTATCATCGCTACGGGCAGATATCACATGGTCTGCTGTGCGGCGCATTTGTCGGTGAAACGCCGATAAATCCTCGTTAACCGGGATCGGCGCATCACGCAGGCGCTGGTGCGCGATAATCATCGTCAGCGCCAGGCGAAATTTCGGCAAATCTCCGGGAAATTTATTCATCAGCAAAAACAACTGCTGATAAAGTGCCGGAAGATGGTTCTCTTTACGACGCGCGACATTGGTGGTCATCGCGGAAACAGCAGCAGAAACAAATTGATTAAGCAATACGCGTCCGGTTCTGTCGCGTGATTTATCCCGCACTAACAGAATAACAATAAACGCCAATACACAGCCAACGATTTGCCCTAATGCGCTGTCGAGAAACTGACTGAAATGGAACGTCATCGGGTTATCCAGCACGATAATATTGATGGTGCTGGCCAGCGCCCCCATTGAACCCAGTCGCCGTTTCTGTACTTCAATGCCAAGGAAGAATCCCAGCACGGCAAGGCTGATACACAGCAGCAACATACTCTGTTGGGTATTTGGGATAATCACCAAAAAGTAGAGCAGCCCTAACGGCAACGCCGCCAGCGTCCCGTAGATAAAGTCGATCGCCACCATGCGTGGATTCGGCAAACGCATCGCCAGTGACGTCACTACCGCAATCATCACCATTGCGCCACTGCCGGAAGTCCAACCCGTCCACAGCCAGAAAAGCGTGCCCAGAATGCAGGAAAGTGTGGTTCGCCAGAAGTTAACCATCGCATGATGACGTTCGGCTGACTCAACTTTTACTTCCGGCTCGCCTTGCAGGATCTCTTCTTCGGTGGCGTTGATTTTTGTATTACTGATAACACCGCGTTTGAGCAATTGATAACGTGTTGCCGCCGCGACCCAGCTATAAATGGTGACAGGTGTTTCCCGTTCCCCGGTCCAGGCAATAACTCTTCGCAGGCGTTTGAGCTGCTTGTGGACGTCCTGCGCGGTTTCTACCGGTGTGTCAAAAAATTCGCGGAAAGTATCAGTGATCAATTCCGGGCGCGAATTCTGAATCAAATAGGTTTCGCAGGACTGGGTAATCAACGTCAACGATAGCGTATTGATCGCTTTTAAACGTCGATTGGCTCGCGCCCAACGGGAAGATTCCATATTCAGGTTGCTGCGCATACCTTGTAGCGCCGTGGTGCGTCGAACCAGGTCGCCCCAGGCTTTATCGACAACTTCGCCATCGCCATGCTTGATACAGAGTTGCATTAATTGATATTGCGCGACCAACAAACTTTCCAGCTCCCGATCCACTTCTTGTTTGATCGATCGCGGAGAAAAGAGCAGATCCGCCATAATCGCACACACAATACCGATAACGATCTCACTACAACGTTCGACGGCAAACTGCGGCGTCAGCAACGGTTCCGGCTGAATGGTGATCACAATGATCAGCGCGGTATAACCAGCCAGTCCCCACGCATAGGAGTTCTCTATTCGTACCAGTGAAGAAATCCAGGTACAAAAACCGGCCCAGATACAGCACACCAGAATCATCAGCAAAGGGGCGCGGATCATCGCAATAATGATCACCAGCCCGGCAATACAGCCGATAAATGTGCCGATGATGCGTAAAAAGCCACGATAGCGAATAGCGCCAGAATACGGTTCGCCACCAGCAGCAAAGGCCGGGCCGGCGGCAACAATCGCCGCTGTCAGTACCGCCCAGCGTGGCGTTTCCAGCTGAAAGTGAAAGCCAACAAACAGCGCCAGCACAATGGCGGTCGCCAGTTTTACCGCAAAGCGAATATGTTGGTTAGCAATGGAGAAAATACCCATCGTGATTAACCAAACTCACGCAGGCGATGAGCCATTTTACGGAAGAACGAATCCTGGCTTTCGTCACGATCCTGTTTGCCAGTGACCACCACCGTCGCGGTGGTGCCCGCAGGCCAGATGTTCTCTTGCTGATTATCGAGACGAATACGTACCGGAACTCGTTGCGCCAGACGCACCCACTCCAGGTTAGAGTCGATAGTCGCCATTCCTTTATCATCGCGCGTACTGCTGGCGTTGGTGACCCCGGCAGCGACGCTATCAACCGTACCTTTCAGCACTTTGTTGCTGCCAAGCGGCGTGATCTCTGCGCGATACCCAGGGCGCACCCCTTCCAGCTTGGTTTCTTCCATATAGGCCAGCACATAGAAGGAGTTCTGTTTCACCAGCGCAACCGCCGTTGAGCCACGGGTAATAAACTCACCGGTATAGACGTTGAGATTGGTCACCCAGCCATCTGCCGGTGCGCGGATCACTGTGCGTTCAAGATCCAGTTTTGCCAGATCGCGGGTCGCCTGCGCTTTCGCTAACTGATGCAGAACCGTTTGTAGTACGTTGTTGGCCTGGTCTATCTCTTCGCGAGACATCGCCTGTATGCCGAGACGGTTACGACGTCCGGCCTCCTGGCGTTTTTCCTGTGCCAGCACCTGATAATAAGCAACATCGGCTTGCGCTTCCTCGAGCGCCTTTTGATAGCGTGGCTGGTCGATGGTGAACAGTACCTGTCCTTTTTTCACCAGCTGGTTATCATGAACATTTACCTGAGTAATGAGTCCGGATACGTCCGGCGCGATCGCAACGACGTCGGCGCTAAAGCGTGCGTCACGCGTCCACGGGGATTCGGTGTAATAGACCCAGGCATTAAAAATTGCGATGAAGGCCAGAATGACTAATACGACCGTGATGGCCGTACGGGAGAATTTTCTTATTAGTGTTTTCACTTCAACCTCAAACGAACAGTCGCGATATCAAATAAAACAAGCAGCAATAGAGCGCGGTGTTGAACAACGCCGGATGCCAGACAAAGTCGTAGATACCTGTTGGCACAAGTACCCGGCGCACCAGCCAGAAAATCGCCAGTGATAAAAGCAATTCGAAAAATATCGGTGGGAAGGACAGCCCAAACACCACGATAACGGGAAACAGACTCATGTTGACCTTGGTTGTATAGAGAGAGCAGGCGTTATTATTTTCAGCATCTGTCGCCGCAGAGAAGGGCATGGAAAGCCGGGCGAGAGCAACATTGCTGTAGATTGATATTTAATATATTAGCGTAACTGTTATGCTGTTATCTATATTATGTGATCTAAATCACTTTTAAGTCAGAGTGAATAATGGAACGACTAAAACGCATGTCGGTGTTTGCCAAAGTAGTTGAATTTGGCTCTTTTACCGCCGCCGCCAGACAGCTACAGATGAGCGTTTCGTCCATCAGTCAGACGGTGTCAAAACTGGAAGATGAGTTGCAGGTAAAGCTGTTAAACCGCAGCACACGCAGCATTGGCTTGACTGAAGCCGGTAGAATTTACTACCAGGGCTGCCGTCGGATGCTCCATGAAGTGCAGGATGTCCATGAGCAATTGTATGCCTTCAATAACACCCCCATCGGGACGCTGCGCATTGGCTGTTCTTCAACTATGGCACAAAATGTTCTCGCCGGGCTGACAGCAAAAATGCTGAAAGAGTACCCAGGTCTGAGCGTGAATCTGGTCACTGGTATACCTGCACCCGACCTGATCGCTGATGGTCTGGATGTGGTGATCCGCGTCGGCGCATTGCAGGATTCCAGCCTGTTTTCCCGCCGTCTGGGCGCGATGCCAATGGTGGTGTGCGCAGCTAAAAGCTATCTCACACAATACGGCATACCAGAAAAACCCGCCGATTTAAGTAGTCATTCATGGCTGGAATACAGCGTGCGCCCGGACAATGAATTTGAACTGATCGCGCCAGAAGGGATCTCAACACGACTGATCCCGCAAGGACGGTTTGTCACAAATGATCCGATGACGCTGGTGCGCTGGCTGACGGCAGGCGCCGGCATCGCCTACGTGCCGCTGATGTGGGTGATCAACGAGATCAATCGCGGGGAACTGGAGATCCTGCTGCCGCGTTACCAGTCAGATCCACGCCCGGTTTATGCGTTATATACCGAAAAAGATAAGCTGCCACTGAAGGTGCAGGTCGTGATCAACTCACTGACAGATTATTTTGTTGAGGTCGGTAAGCTGTTTCAGGAGATGCACGGGCGCGGGAAAGAAAAGTAATTCATGTGCGTAGGCCGGATAAGGCGTTTACGCCGCATCCGGCAACCAATGCCTGATGCGACGCTTACCGGCCAGGATAGATTACGCAGTACCGCCAACGGTCAGGTTATCGACTTTAAGCGTCGGCTGACCCACGCCAACCGGCAAACTCTGCCCTTCTTTGCCGCAGACACCCACGCCGTTATCCAGTTTCAGGTCGTTGCCCACCATCGAAATCTGCTGCATGGTTTCGATGCCGGAACCAATCAACGTTGCGCCTTTCACCGGCTTCGTTACTTTACCCTTTTCAATCAGATACGCTTCTGAGGTGGAGAAGACAAATTTGCCGGAGGTGATATCCACCTGGCCGCCACCGAAGTTCGGCGCATAGATGCCATACTCAACGGATTCAATAATTTCCTGCGGGGTCGATTTACCCGGCAGCATGTAGGTGTTGGTCATACGCGGCATGGGCAGGTGAGCGTACGATTCACGGCGACCATTGCCAGTCGGCTTCATACCCATTAAGCGCGCGTTGAGTTTATCCTGCATGTAACCTTTCAGGATGCCGTTCTCAATCAGCACATTGTACTGACCTGGCGTACCTTCATCATCAATCGCTACCGAACCACGGCGATCGACCATCGTGCCATCATCAACCACGGTACACAGTTCAGAAGCCACCAGCTCCCCGACCTGTCCACTAAAGACTGAAGTACCACGGCGGTTGAAGTCGCCTTCCAGGCCATGACCGACCGCTTCATGCAACAGCACGCCGGGCCAGCCAGCGCCGAGAACTACCGGCATGGTGCCCGCAGGTGCGGCAACAGCAGAAAGATTGACCAGCGCCATACGCACGGCTTCTTTTGCCCATGCATCCGCACGGACTTCGCCATCGAGATCGGCAAGGAAGAACTCATAACCAAAACGACCGCCGCCGCCACTGGCGCCGCGTTCGCGTTTGCCATCTTCTTCGACCAGAACGCTCACAGAAAGACGCACCAGAGGGCGCACATCCGCTGCCAGCGTGCCGTCAGTCGCCGCAACCAGAATTAATTCATAGACGCCACTGAGGCTGGCAGTCACTTCCTGTACGCGCTTGTCCGCTTCGCGAGCAACCTTATCGACACGACGCAGGATATCCAGCTTCTCTTCACGGCTCATGCTTTGCAGCGGGTCAACCGAGGTATACAGCGGGCTATGCTCTACCGCGCCCAGCGTCTGTACTTTGCCATCGCCGTTGTCACGCACAATGGTACGCGCCGCTTGCGCACTTTGTTCCAGCGCCAGCAGGCTGATTTGGTCAGCGTAAGCAAATCCGGTCTTTTCACCGCTGATTGCACGCACGCCAACGCCCTGATCGATGTTGTAAGAACCATCTTTAATAATGCGGTCTTCTAAAACCCAGGATTCGTGATAGCTCGACTGAAAATAGAGATCGCCATAATCAAGGCGACGTTCGGTCAGTTGACCGAGGATCGCGAACAAGTCCTGATGTTTCAGGCCATTCGCCGCTAGCAATTGTTCACTTACCAGGTTCAGACTCATCGTTTTTGCTACTCGTTAGTTACTGCGGTAGAGGATTTTTTACGGCTGCCGGATGCGGCGTGAACGCCTTATC
>NZ_AEJZ01000069.1:0-43056 GCF_000208525.1 Escherichia sp. TW14182 | reverse complement strand
TAAGACGCGGCAAGCGTCGCATCAGGCATGTTTGTATCAAGCCAGAGCTTTGGTGATCTTCTCGTACAGATCACCAGAAAGATTTTCCAGTCCTTTTAACTGCTCCAGCGCCGCACGCATTTTCGCCTGACGTTTAGCATCGTAACGTTTCAGGCGAATCAACGGCTCAATCAGGCGCGAAGCCACCTGCGGGTTACGGCTGTTCAGGTCGGTGAGCATTTCCACCAGGAACTGATAACCGCTGCCATCTTCGGCATGGAACGCAGCCGGGTTGCTGCCCGCAAACGCCCCAATCAACGAACGAATACGGTTCGGGTTGCTCATGGTGAACGAACGATGCTGCAACAGGCTGCGCACCGTCTCCAGTACATTCGCCGCCGGACTGGTGGCTTGCAGGATAAACCATTTATCCATCACCAGACCGTCCTGATGCCATTTGTCGTCGTACTCCTGCATCAGCGCATCACGACATGGTAACTGCGCAGCAACCGCCGCCGAGAGCGCCGCCAACGCATCGGTCATATTGTTGGCCTCGTGGAACTGCTTGCTCACCAGCACGTCAGCCAGATGCGTTTCACCAAAAGCGAGGAAACGCAGGCAGGCATTACGCAGAGTGCGTTTTGCAATATCTTCATGCTCAACGCGGTACTCGCTCTGGTAATTCGCGTTATAAATAGCAAGCAACTCATCCGCCAGTTCAGCCGCCAGAGTACGGGTGAGAGCTTCGCGCACTTCAGCAATGGCAATCGGGTCGATGATATCGAACAGTTCTGCCATTTCATTGACGGAAGGCAGCGTCAGGATTTCTGCCGCCAGCGCCGGATCAATCTTCTCATCGAGCAGTACCGCGCGGAAAGCATCGGCAACATGTGCTGGTAAAGACAATGGTTGACCTTGCTGATGACGGGCGACGTTCAGTTTGATGTAGGTTGCGAGCAGGCTTTGCGCCGCATCCCAGCGAGAGAAATCATTACGCGCATGGCGCATCAGGAAAGTCAGTTGCTGGTCGCTCCACTTATATTCCAGTTTCACCGGCGCAGAAAATTCGCAAAGCAGCGCAGGCACAGGCTGGAAGTAGACGTTATCGAAGACAAAGGTCTGTTCCGCCTGGGTGACATTCAATACCGGATTGACCGGATGGCCACCCTTCTGCAACGGAATCACTTTGCCTTCGTTGTCATACAGTTCGATAGCAAACGGAATATGTAGCGGCTGTTTTTCTGCCTGATCCGGCGTGGCTGGTGTGCGCTGGCTGATGGTCAGGGTGTACTGCTCGGTTTCCGGATTGTAGTCGTCTTTAACAGTCACAATCGGCGTACCGGACTGGCTGTACCAGCGACGGAAATGGGAAAGATCGACATTTGACGCATCTTCCATCGCCTGAACGAAATCGTCGCAGGTCGCAGCACTACCATCGTGACGCTCGAAATAGAGCTGCATCCCTTTCTGGAAGTTTTCTTCACCCAGCAGAGTGTGGATCATACGAATCACTTCCGCGCCCTTCTCGTAAACGGTCAGGGTGTAGAAGTTGTTCATTTCAATGACCATATCCGGACGGATTGGGTGCGCCATCGGACTGGCGTCTTCCGCAAACTGCAATCCGCGCATGGTGCGCACATTATTGATACGGTTTACCGCGCGGGAACCAAGGTCAGAACTGAACTCCTGATCGCGGAAAACAGTCAAGCCTTCCTTCAAACTGAGCTGGAACCAGTCACGGCAGGTAACGCGGTTGCCGGTCCAGTTATGGAAATATTCATGACCGATGACACGCTCAATGTCGAGATAATCTTTATCGGTTGCAGTGTCGGTACGCGCCAGCACATATTTGGAGTTAAAGATGTTGAGACCTTTATTCTCCATTGCGCCCATGTTGAAGAAATCCACTGCAACGATCATATAGATGTCGAGGTCATACTCCAGACCAAAGCGTTCTTCATCCCACTTCATGGAATTTTTCAGCGAGGTCATCGCCCACGGCGCGCGATCAAGATTACCGCGATCGACATACAACTCCAGCGCCACTTCGCGACCGGAGCGGGTAGTGAAAGTGTCGCGAAGTACATCGAAGTCACCAGCTACCAGCGCAAACAGATAGCTCGGTTTCGGGAATGGATCCTGCCACTGTACCCAGTGACGTCCATTTTCCAGTTCGCCTTGCGCAACACGGTTACCGTTGGAAAGCAGGAACGGGTATTTGGTTTTATCCGCAATAATTTTGGTGGTAAAACGCGCCAGCACATCCGGGCGATCGAGATAGTACGTAATATGGCGGAAACCTTCAGCCTCACACTGGGTGCAGAGCGCATCGCCTGACTGGTAAAGCCCTTCCAGCGCGGTGTTGGACGCCGGGCTAATTTCATTAACAATCTTGAGCGTAAAACGTTCCGGTAAATTACTGATGATCAGTGCGCCCTCTTCTTCTTTCCAGGCTGTCCACGGCTCATCATTAATATGAATAGAGACTAGTTTAAGGGCTTCGCCGTCCAGACGAAGCGGAGCATCTGATGCACCATGACGGACAGCCTGGCTGATCGCGGTAACCACCGTCTTTTGCGCGTTCAGGTCAAAGGTCAAGTCAATATCAGTAATCTGGTAATCCGGCGCACGATAGTCGTGACGGTATTTGGCTTGTGGCTGTTGAGTCATAAATAACCTTTAGCATCTTTTATAGAGTCAGGTGTTCAGTCTATTCCTGTTGCATAAATCTCGCTACGCAGAATCTTCATCTTTTCAGGTACAAACGCTTTTATTGCTACATTTTTATAACATAAGGTGCGCAATGCCATCGACCATAAAGGTGGCATATGGTGTGATCGGGGTTCAATAAATTGCGAAACAAGGTATACTCCAGCAGTTCCTGAAGATGTTTATTGTACTAAACGCTCCCGTACGAGGACGCTACTGCGCACCTATGACACAATTCGCTTCTCCTGTTCTGCACTCGTTGCTGGATACAGATGCTTATAAGTTGCATATGCAGCAAGCCGTGTTTCATCACTATTATGATGTGCATGTCGCGGCGGAGTTTCGTTGCCGAGGTGACGATCTGCTGGGTATTTATGCCGATGCTATTCGTGAACAGGTTCAGGCGATGCAGCACCTGCGCCTGCAGGATGATGAATATCAATGGCTCTCTGCCCTGCCTTTTTTTAAGGCCGACTATCTCAACTGGCTGCGCGAGTTCCGCTTTAACCCGGAACAGGTCACCGTCACCAACGATAACGGTAAGCTGGATATTCGTTTAACCGGCCCGTGGCGTGAAGTCATCCTCTGGGAAGTTCCTCTGCTGTCGGTCATCAGTGAAATGGTACATCGCTATCGCTCACCGCAGGCCGACGTTGCGCAAGCCCTCGATACCCTGGAAAGCAAATTAGTCGACTTTTCGGCATTAACCGCCGATCTCGAGATGTCGCGCTTCCATCTGATGGATTTCGGCACTCGTCGCCGTTTTTCCCGCGAAGTACAAGAAACCATCGTTAAACGTTTGCAACAGGAACCCTGGTTCGTTGGCACCAGTAACTACGATCTGGCACGTCGGCTTTCCCTCACCCCGATGGGAACACAGGCGCATGAATGGTTCCAGGCGCATCAACAAATCAGCCCGGATCTTGCCAATAGTCAGCGCGCTGCACTTGCTGCGTGGCTGGAAGAATATCCTGACCAACTTGGCATTGCGTTAACCGACTGCATTACTATGGATGCCTTTCTGCGTGATTTCGGCGTGGAATTTGCCAGTCGTTACCAGGGGCTTCGCCATGATTCCGGCGACCCGGTAGAATGGGGCGAAAAAGCCATTGCACATTATGAGAAGCTGGGAATTGATCCGCAGAGCAAAACGCTGGTTTTCTCTGACAATCTGGATTTACGCAAAGCGGTCGAGCTTTATCGCCACTTCTCTTCCCGTGTGCAATTAAGTTTTGGTATCGGTACACGCCTGACCTGCGATATCCCCCAGGTCAAACCACTGAATATTGTGATTAAGCTGGTGGAGTGTAACGGTAAACCGGTGGCGAAACTTTCTGACAGCCCTGGCAAAACTATCTGCCATGACAAAGCGTTTGTCCGTGCGCTGCGTAAAGCGTTCGACCTTCCGCATATTAAAAAAGCCAGTTAATATCATCAGGGAGCCATAACGGCTCCCTTTTTTGCCTTTTATTCCGAAATCTTTTGTCCCATCTGCGAATTCTGCTTGTCTGATTGCAGATGCCAGGTAACATAGGTATCCCCCCATTGACGGGTGGACAAGTGTTTATTTTTTCCGACTATTAACAGAGAGAATATTATGAGCGTTGTGCCTGTAGCCGACGTACTCCAGGGCCGCGTAGCCGTTGACAGCGAAGTCACCGTGCGCGGATGGGTGCGTACCCGCCGAGATTCAAAAGCTGGCATCTCCTTCCTCGCCGTTTATGACGGTTCCTGCTTTGATCCTGTACAGGCTGTCATCAATAATTCTCTGCCCAATTACAATGAAGACGTCCTGCGTCTGACCACCGGTTGCTCGGTCATTGTGACGGGTAAAGTCGTGGCGTCGCCGGGTCAGGGGCAACAATTTGAAATTCAGGCCAGCAACGTTGAAGTTGCCGGCTGGGTTGAAGATCCAGATACTTACCCGATGGCAGCAAAGCGCCACAGCATTGAGTATCTGCGTGAAGTCGCTCACCTGCGTCCACGTACCAACCTGATTGGCGCTGTTGCGCGCGTTCGCCACACGCTGGCACAGGCGCTGCATCGCTTCTTTAACGAGCAGGGATTCTTCTGGGTTTCAACGCCACTGATTACCGCATCTGATACCGAAGGCGCTGGCGAAATGTTCCGCGTTTCAACGCTGGATCTGGAAAACCTGCCGCGTAACGATCAGGGCAAAGTGGATTTCGACAAAGACTTCTTCGGTAAAGAGTCTTTCCTGACCGTATCTGGTCAGTTGAACGGTGAAACCTACGCTTGCGCATTGTCCAAAATTTATACCTTCGGCCCGACTTTCCGTGCAGAAAACTCCAACACCAGCCGTCACCTTGCGGAATTCTGGATGCTGGAGCCGGAAGTGGCGTTTGCTAACCTGAACGATATCGCCGGTCTGGCTGAAGCCATGCTGAAATATGTCTTCAAAGCAGTTCTCGAAGAACGTGCAGACGACATGAAATTCTTCGCTGAACGCGTAGATAAAGATGCTGTCAGCCGCCTGGAACGCTTCATTGAAGCCGACTTTGCGCAGGTTGATTACACCGATGCGGTAACCATCCTCGAAAATTGCGGTAAGAAATTTGAAAACCCGGTTTACTGGGGCGTGGATCTCTCTTCCGAGCATGAGCGTTACCTGGCAGAAGAACACTTTAAAGCGCCGGTCGTGGTGAAAAACTATCCGAAAGATATTAAGGCGTTCTATATGCGTCTTAACGAAGACGGTAAAACCGTCGCGGCAATGGACGTTCTGGCACCGGGCATCGGTGAGATCATTGGTGGTTCACAGCGCGAAGAGCGTCTGGACGTACTGGACGAGCGTATGCTGGAGATGGGCCTGAACAAAGAAGATTACTGGTGGTATCGCGATCTGCGTCGCTACGGTACTGTTCCGCATTCCGGTTTCGGTCTTGGTTTTGAACGTCTGATCGCCTACGTGACTGGTGTGCAAAACGTGCGTGACGTGATTCCGTTCCCGCGTACTCCGCGTAACGCCAGCTTCTAATTTAGTTTTTCCGAGAGCCAGCGTCCGCTGGCTCTTTTCTATTCCCTTCTGTCAAGTTATCTGTTTGTTAAGTCAATCAATCTATTTGCAACCCTGTCACAACAACCTTCCTGTTACGGAATATTTCCACGTAATATTTATGAACAAAAAATAATCCGCATTCTTATTGCGGATTAGTTATTTCTTAGCTGATAGCACAATTTTTATACTTCTTATTGGCTTTCTGGACGTCTGAACCTGTGTTTTAGCGAAGCCACTGAGAGGAATTATCAGAGCGAAAATTTTCGTTTAGCTAAATTTAATATAAGGAAATCATATATATAGATCAAACTCTCTGCAAATATCATTAAAGTCTAATGGAAATATGACGGCGTTCACAAAGTTCCTTAAAATTTACCTTTGGTTACATATTTTTTCTTTTTGTAACTATATCTTTATATTTGTAGCACTTTCACGGTAGCGAAACGTTAGTTTGAATGGAAAGATGCCTGCAGATACATAAAGACACCAAACTTTCATCAATAGCTCCGTAAATATTTATTGACGAAACTTATTGACGGCAGTGGCAGGTGTCATAAAAAAAACCATGAGGGTAATAAATAATGATGAAGCGCAACATTCTGGCAGTGATCGTCCCTGCTCTGTTAGTAGCAGGTACTGCAAACGCTGCAGAAATCTATAACAAAGATGGCAACAAAGTAGATCTGTACGGTAAAGCTGTCGGTCTGCACTATTTTTCCAAGGGTAACGGTGAAAACAGTTACGGTGGCAATGGCGATATGACCTATGCCCGTCTTGGTTTTAAAGGGGAAACTCAAATCAATTCCGACCTGACCGGTTACGGTCAGTGGGAATACAACTTCCAGGGTAACAACTCTGAGGGTTCCGATGCCCAAAATGGCAATAAAACCCGTCTGGCGTTCGCTGGTCTGAAATTTGCTGATGCTGGCTCAATCGATTACGGTCGTAACTATGGTGTTGTTTATGATGCACTGGGTTACACCGATATGCTGCCAGAGTTTGGTGGTGACACTGCATACAGCGATGACTTCTTCGTTGGCCGTGTTGGCGGCGTTGCAACTTACCGTAACTCCAACTTCTTTGGTCTGGTTGACGGCCTGAATTTCGCTGTTCAGTACCTGGGTAAAAACGAACGTGACACCGCACGTCGTTCTAACGGCGACGGTGTTGGCGGCTCCATCAGCTACGAATTCGAAGGCTTTGGTATCGTTGGTGCTTATGGTGCTGCTGACCGCACCAACTTGCAGGAAGCTCAGCCTCTTGGCCAGGGTAAAAAAGCTGAACAGTGGGCTACTGGCCTGAAGTATGATGCAAACAACATCTACCTGGCGGCAAACTACGGTGAAACCCGTAACGCTACGCCGATCACTGGCGGCTTTGCCAACAAAACACAAGACGTTCTGTTAGTTGCACAATACCAGTTCGATTTCGGTCTGCGTCCGTCCATCGCTTACACCAAATCTAAAGCGAAAGACGTAGAAGGTATCGGTGATGTTGATCTGGTGAACTACTTTGAAGTGGGCGCAACCTACTACTTCAACAAAAACATGTCCACCTACGTTGACTACATCATCAACCAGATCGATTCTGACAACAAACTGGGCGTAGGTTCAGACGACACCGTTGCTGTGGGTATCGTTTACCAGTTCTAATAGCAGACCTCTTTGTTAAATGCCGAAAAAACAGGACTTTGGTCCTGTTTTTTTTATGCCTTCCAGAGCAATCTCACGTCTTGCAAAAACAGTCGGCGTTTTCATCAGTAATAGTTGGAATTTTGTAAATCTCCCGTTACCCTGATAGCGGACTTCCCTTCTGTAACCATAATGGAACCTCGTCATGTTTGAGAACATTACCGCCGCTCCTGCCGACCCAATTCTGGGTCTGGCCGATCTGTTTCGTGCCGATGAACGTCCCGGCAAAATTAACCTTGGGATTGGTGTCTATAAAGATGAGACGGGCAAAACCCCGGTGCTGACCAGCGTTAAAAAGGCTGAACAGTATCTGCTCGAAAATGAAACCACCAAAAACTACCTCGGCATTGACGGCATCCCTGAATTTGGTCGCTGCACTCAGGAACTGCTGTTTGGTAAAGGTAGCGCCCTGATCAATGACAAACGTGCTCGCACAGCACAGACTCCGGGTGGCACTGGCGCACTACGCGTGGCTGCCGATTTCCTGGCAAAAAATACCAGCGTTAAGCGTGTGTGGGTAAGCAACCCAAGCTGGCCGAACCATAAGAGCGTCTTTAACTCTGCAGGTCTGGAAGTTCGTGAATACGCTTATTATGATGCGGAAAATCACACCCTTGACTTCGATGCACTGATTAACAGCCTGAACGAAGCTCAGGCTGGCGACGTAGTGCTGTTCCATGGCTGTTGCCATAACCCAACCGGTATCGATCCTACACTGGAGCAATGGCAAACGCTGGCGCAGCTTTCCGTTGAGAAAGGCTGGTTACCGCTGTTTGACTTCGCTTACCAGGGTTTTGCTCGCGGTCTGGAAGAAGATGCTGAAGGTCTGCGCGTTTTCGCTGGTCTGCATAAAGAACTGATCGTCGCCAGTTCCTACTCTAAAAACTTTGGCCTGTACAACGAGCGCGTTGGCGCTTGTACTCTGGTTGCTGCTGACAGTGAAACCGTTGATCGCGCATTCAGCCAAATGAAAGCGGTGATTCGCGCTAACTACTCTAACCCACCAGCACACGGCGCTTCGGTTGTTGCCACCATCCTGAGCAACGATGCGTTACGTGCGATTTGGGAACAAGAGCTGACCGATATGCGCCAGCGCATTCAGCGTATGCGTCAGTTGTTCGTTAATACGTTGCAGGAGAAAGGTGCAAACCGCGACTTCAGCTTTATCATCAAACAGAATGGCATGTTCTCCTTTAGCGGTCTGACTAAAGAACAGGTACTGCGTCTGCGTGAAGAGTTTGGCGTGTATGCGGTGGCTTCCGGTCGTGTTAACGTAGCCGGGATGACGCCAGACAACATGGCTCCGCTGTGCGAAGCGATTGTGGCAGTGCTGTAAGAGTTAAAACCAATGAAGCCCGCTGAAAGCGGGCTGAGGTTGCTGACAAACGCAGCATTGCCTGATGCGCTACGCTTATCAGGCCTACGCGTCCCCTGCAATATTTTGAATTTGCACGATTTTGTAGGCCGGATAAGGCGCTCGCGCCGCATCCGGCATAAACAAAGCGCACTTTGCCAGAAATCCAGGCCCGCATTGAAAGCGGGCTTTTTTATACGCCTTTACCAGACGGGCATTTCGTCTTGCAGGAAGGGATTATGCAGGCGCTCATAACCAAGAGTGGATAATGGTCCGTGACCCGGAATAAATGTCACGTCATCGCCCAGTGGCAGCAGTTTATCTTTAATCGAAGAGATCAGTTGATTATGGTCACCACGAGGGAAGTCGCTACGCCCTACTCCGCCTTTGAAAATAACGTCGCCAGAAATGAGCAGTTTTGACTGATTATCAAAGAAGACCACATGACCCGGCGTATGCCCAGGGCAATGTAACACCTGTAAAGTCACATTCCCTATGCTGATAGTGTCGCCTTCGTTCAGCCAACGATCCGGCGTTAGTGGCTGACACTCCTCCAGACCGAACATACGGCTTTGCGCAGGCAAGCCTTGCAGCCAGAACTCATCTTCTTTTTCCGGCCCAAGAACCGGCACGCCGTAATGTTGCGCCAGTTCCGCCGCCGCGCCAACATGATCCAGGTGACCATGCGTCAGCAGGATCTGCATTAGCGTCAGGCCGCTGGCATCAACTTCCTGTTTGATTTTTTCCGCATCGCCGCCAGGATCAACCAGTGCAGCCAGGCGAGTTTGTTCACACCAGATCAATGAGCAGTTCTGGGAGAATGCAGTGACCGGAATAATACGATAATTCATACTGCCCCTGTTTTGTTAAGCGATTGTTACCAGTGCCGTGCTGGCCCGGTATCAATATGCACAAAGTTACTACGTGGGTAATATCCTACACCACCTGCACGCATAGATAACGCTGCTTTGCGAATATTGCTTAACGCGACACCTTCAATATGGAAATCCATCGCCTGGCCTTTGGTGTGATAGCTTTTCTTCGCTACCCCACGGCTGTGCGCGCGTAGTTCATTGTTGGTATCAATGGAGCGATAACCGGAAATGAGTTGCACCGGTTTGCGGGTGCCTAACAGCCCTTGCAGGCGATACAACTGGTCGAATAATCCTGGGTCGATGGACTTTATTTTGTTCGCGCGGAAATCGCGGAAAAAATGGTTTAGTTTTGCCAATTCTTCCTGAATATAGCCTCTGCCATCGAAAAACTCCGCTTTAATGGACTCTCCGGTATGGAGATTGTTGAGTGTCAAAATACGCGGACGTGGGGTAGAGAGTGTCGCAAACGCAGGGGTCGGCAAGATGGCGGCACCAAGTGCAACGCCACCAAGCGCCAGCAGTTTACGGCGATTAGCGTCGAATTTGTCCATGATAATCAAGTCTACAGGTCAATGTTATCGTTTATATGCACTTCTGGCGCACAAGAGGCACCTTAACCGCGCATAAAGCTAACGTCAAGATGACTCAATCCCAGCAGTGATGGGGGCTAGCGAGAATAGCCCCCAATTTTGCCAATTATTACGACAACTGATTTACCCGAACTACTTCATTTATCTGATTAATTGTTCCGCTTTCGATACAATTTGCGAGCTGGATCGCGCAGGCAGATCATAATTGTAAATATCTGTACGATATTGAGTACGACCATCTGCACCGACAAAAGCGGTCAGGTAGTAGAGATTAACCGGGATCGACTGACGGATATTGACGTAACGGGTATCTCCCTGCTTCAGGGCGTCGGAAATACGCTTGTCATTCCAGCCTGCATCCTGCAACAGCATATTTGCCAGATCAGATGCCTTATTCACCCGCACACACCCTGAGCTTAACGCGCGTGTATCACGCTTGAACAGATTGTGATTAGGCGTGTCATGCAAGTAGATAGCGTCTGAACTCGGCATATTAAATTTATACCGTCCTAGCGAATTTCGTGGGCCAGGAGCTTGCTGGAAGCGGAACGGTAAATTCGAGGCTGTAATCGTTGACCAGTCAACCTGCCACGGATCAATCGCTTCTTTGCTGTTCCAGCCGCGCATCACCGTATAGCCATGACTTTCCAGATAACCCGGATCGTTACGCACTTTCGGCAGAATATCTTTGCGTGCCAGCGTCGGCGGTACGTTCCACGGCGGATTCACCACCACATTGTTTAAAGCACTGCTCATCATCGGTGTTTTGCGGTCAGGACGGCCGACAATCACCCGCGAGTCCAGCACCTGATTACCGTTCTGGTAATAGACCAAAGAATAGGCGGGTATATTGACCATGATGCCAGTAGAAAGCTCCGCAGGCAGCAAGCGTAAACGCTGGATGTTGAGTGCCAGCACACCTGCACGCTGGGCTGGCGTTACATTTAACCAGTCCCGAGTTGCCGGACCAATAGCGCCATCGGCTCCCAATCCTTGCCATGCCTGAAAACGTTTAACGGCTTCCACCAGCTCATTATCGTAGGCAGCGCGTACGGCTGGCGCAGGTTTACTGCGAGCCGTAGTTTGCCTGTCCATCGGCTTAGTTTCTGCTGTTTCGACGGCAACGGCGGACGGACTCACGACTGCATCTGCGGGTGTTTCATCGCCAGGGAGCGCAATTTTCGGCCCGCCTTCGAGCATTCCCGTTCGCTGCAAAATCTCGCGCAGTGCTGGTACGTCATTACTCCACTGGCCAGGACGCAGCGTTGCTTTACCGGTCAGTTGTGGCCACGGTTTCGTATCGCTGAGTAAGGTCAATAAAGATTCATGCATCGCGGCATATTGCGGATGCTGCGGAGCCAGTCCTGCAACAAACGTTGGCAACTGACCATTATTTAGCGCCACCTGCCATTGGTTAATGACCGAGAGCGGTGGTGTAGATAGCGCATAAGGTTTACTGCTGTACAACCAGTGCGTACCTTTGACCGGAATGTTGGCAACGAAATGGAGATAGCCCAGCATTGCATCCGACAGCACTACGTCGCGTGCCAGACCGTTAACGCCAGGATCAGTCAGTAACTCTACCCATTTATTAAACTGCGGCTGAAAACCGGCAATCGCCACTTCCGCCAGTTGCTGCTGGAAGGCTTTTACCGCATCACGGTTTTCCCACATAGGCTGCATGTCACGTGCGGCATACAGCAGTTGAAGCTGGTTAAGATAAACCGGCTTATAACCTGCGGGTAATTGAGATTCGATTTGTGTGCGAGCGTTTTCCGCCGCACCCTCTGGTAGCGGCTGAAGTCCCGCCATAATTGCCGTAGCTTGCACTTGCGGCAGTGCATCTCCCTGTTCGCTAACAGCCACCGGGCTGTCGCCAGGGATTACTTCAGGCTCATCAGCCTGCACACTGAACAGTGGAGCGAATGTTACGGCCAGACACAAACTTATTGCCGAAAGCCGACGACCACACATCATGTTAAGCAACATCCCTTGCCCCCTGTTTTTATCATACTTTGAATAGCCAGGCTGCTTTTCTCTACTTGCCTGTACAACGCCAATACTCACGAAAGTATGACGAGCAAGCCTGTTACTTATCAGGCTTACCTTCAGTATATAAACACCGATACGTTTTTACACAACCTAATGTAAAGAAGTTTAAAGAAAAGCGCGCCGTAATGCGGCATTTTTTTAGTGCAGAAACGGAGTTTTCTGAAAAAAGGCGACATCGCTGCCGCCTTAATCTTAACTTGCCTGGGAAGACGCTTCGTCAGCCCCTGGAAGCGTTTCTGGAAGCTGCGGCGCAAAGCCACGTAAACCAACCACATGAACGTGCTCGGTATTCTGGAATACCTTACGCACCAGTTTGTAGGTGGTGCCTTTCTCCGGGCTAATATTTTCTGGCGCCGCGATGATGAGCTGCATTTGCAAACGCTCACACAATTCAAACAGCGTGGCGATAGAACGAGCATCCAGTCGCGCTGCTTCATCGAGGAACAGCAGGCGGCAAGGAGAAATGTCTTTACCGCGCAGTCGGCGTGATTCATCTTCCCAGCTCTGTACCACCATCACCAGGATCGACATACCTGTACCAATTGCTTCACCGGTAGATAGTGCGCCCGATTCCGCACGCAACCAGCCATCGGAACCACGGTTAACCTCAACTTCCATCTCCAGGTAGTTGCGGTAATCCAGCAGTTCTTCACCAATGGTCTGCGGTGTGCGCTGGCCCATATCAATCTGCGGGTTAAGACGCTGATACAGTTTCGCCAGGGCTTCCGAGAAGGTCAGACGGTTGCTGTTAAATAGATCCTGATGTTGTTCATGCTGTTCAGAAAGGACATCCAGCAGCATGGCGTGAGTTTCACGCACGTTCACGTTCAGACGCACGCTGTTCACCTGACCGAACGAAACGTTCTGCAATCCCTGGTTGAGCATACGGATGCGGTTCTGCTCGCGCTGAATGGTTTTACGAATGATGTTTGCCACGCTGCGGGAACTGATCGCCAGTTTCTGTTCGCGGGAAGTTAACTCTTCGGTCAGACGGCTAAGTTCGATTTCCATCTGCTCGATAGCTTCAACCGGATCATCGGTACGAATAATATCCTGACGAATACGTTCACGCAGATGCTGGTAAACCGCCACGAAGAACTGAATTTTACGTTCCGGACGTTTTGGATCTTCCGACATACGCAGCACGTCGCGTAGATGTTCGTTATCCGCTACCGCCAGACGCAGCGCACCTAACGCCTTATCCGACATGGAACGCAAATCATCAGCGGAGAGATAAGCCAGCTCGCGACGGTGCAAGCGACGCTCAACACCGTTATCTTTCACCATGCGCATGACTGCACACCAGCCCGCTTTGGCGGTCACCACCTGCTCGCGCATCTCAAAGTAATCACGTTCCAGCTTGCGCAGTTTGCGGGTCAGGTTGTCCATCTCCGCTTCGCAGAAGGTAAGTGCTTTTTCCAGTTGGTTGCGACGAGAACGGTTATTGCTCAGTTGCGCATGTAGTTCGTCACGGCGAATGCGCGCCCGTTCTTCTGCCCCGCTATCGGCACGCACACCGATATCCTGCAATTCGCGTTGCAGATCGTTAAGCAGCTCTTTTTTGGTGTCGTAAGAACTTTTCAGCGAGGCCAGTACCTGGTTGTACTGGCTCAACTGCGCTGCATGACCACGCAACGCTTCACGAGCGCGGGTACGTTCCGCCTCTGCCTGCTCCAGACGTTCACGCAGTTTTTCGTTGAGATCGCTGTTACCGCTGAGCATTTCTGCCGAGTCGGAGTAGCTAAAGTGCGCACGACGCTGCACAACTTCAGTCAGGGCAAATGCCTGCTGACGGGCATCGCGCTGCATCTGCTGGGAGTACGCGTAATCTTCTTTTAACTGTTCGAATTGTTCAGGGTCGCTCTGCAATACTGAAACCATCGGCTCCAGTTTCGCCAGTTGATTACCGAACTGCTGAACAAAACGCGCGGCTTCCTGGGCTTCATCCAGACGTTCGCGGATTTCATCGACGCGATCTGCCAGGCTGTCATCAGCCAGCAGGTTGAGACGCGGCAGAATGCGGTTCAGCGCGGTAACGCCCTCTTTCGCCTGCTCAAACTGAATACGCTGCTGCTGGTTATCATTTTCATGATTACTCAACGCACGCTCCAGCTCGACGCGACGGCTGTTGAGTTGGCGGATTTCGGCTTCCGGATCGGACTCAAACGCCACCGCCAGATGGCTGCCGATAAAGCGGCTAAATGCCTGATGCAAACGCTGGGTTTTCTGTACATCAAAGGAGAGCGTAGCAAAACGTTCAGAGAGCACTTCACGCTCAGCATGAAGGCTTTCAATGCGGCTTTCGCGCGCCGCACGACCAAATAGCGGAACTTCCGGGAAGCGTGAGTAACGCCACTGACGGTCGGCAATTTTCACCACCACCGCTTTTTCCAGCTCATCAACACTGAACACGCTGTCATCGAACGACTGCGGATCACCTTCGATCAGATAGAGATCTTCCGGGCAATCGGTTAAACCTTCCAGTTGTTCGGCAATCTGCGACAGATCCGGCACGACGATCGCGTGACGAGACGGGCCATATAGCGCAGAGAAGTACGGCGCGTCTTCAAGGCTAACGTCGTCATAAATTTCTGACAGCAGCACGCCGCCAAAACGTTCTGCCAGCGCATTCAGGCGCTGATCTTCAGAGCCGCCCGGCTGGCTTAAACGCTCAATCTCTTCGTCAACGGCGTTTTTGCGTGCCCCCACTTCGTCACGTTCAACAATCGCTTCGCGCTCACGCTCCAGCAACTGTTGCATGTATTCAGTGACGTCCTGGCTGGAAGTGAACTCTTCACCGCACTGCTCACTCAACTGATTGAGGCTGTTTTGCGCCGCCAGCCAAACCGGCGCACGCTGCATCAGACTCTGAATGCGTGATTGTAGTTGTTCCTGTTCCTGACGCAGCGCCATGCGCTCTTCACGGGCGTTAGACACGCTGTCAGACAGAGAAGCAATGCGCGCTTCCAGCTCCTGATGCAGGGCTTCCAGTTCGTCGATATCGAAATTCTTGCCCTGACGTTTGCAGAATTCTGCCAGCAGGCGTTCGGCTTCTTGCTGCTCGCGCAGACGCTGTTCCAGTTCGCTTAAGCGCATCCGCAGCGGCTGAACCTGTTCTGCCAGGTGGCGTTGATCGACCCCTTCGCGCAGCAGTTCGCGGGCGACCTCCCACGCTTCGTTACGCGCCAGCGGACCGTTGATTGCTACTACCAATTGATAAGCCTGCTCAAACTGGCTGTGCGCGGTTTGCGCCATGCTCATTTTCTGCTCAAGAGAGAGCATTTTTTCGGTCGCTTCCAGCTCTTTCGCCTGGAAGGTTTCCAGCCATTCGGCGGCGCTGTCGGCGGTTAAGTCCGGCAGATGACACAATTCTTTGGCACGATTAAGCGCAGCAATCGCCTGGTTGTACTGGATCGCGCGCGTTTGCTGGACGTCCAGCGCCTGCTGGTAGTCAGCAAGCTGGCTTTTCAGCTCATCCACTTCCAGTTCGGCGGCTTCCGCACGCGCTTCGTTCTCTTCCTGGCGCTCGATGGCTTCTGCCACCACTTCGTTTTGCTCTTCCAGACGGATCTGCAGCTCATCGAGATCCGCTTCGTAACGTTCGATCTTTTCCTGCTGACGCAGTGCAGTCTGCACCAGGTTCAGGTGATCGCTGGCCGCCTGATAATCCGCTTCCAGATCGCCTTCGGCACCGTTGTGCTCTGCCAGCTCACGCGCCATATCGACGTGTTTGTACTGCTCCGCCGCCAGTTGCTGACGCGAAGTGTGTAGCTCACGACGAAACTCCAGAGCTTTGTCGAGATGGACACGGCGCTCGTTAGCGTGACGCATGTAGTCCGCCGCCACGTAGTTGGTGGCTTCGCTAATCAGATGCTTGAACAAGTCACGGTCAGACTGGGTGACACGAATCGCTTCCAGCGTCATGCGGTTTTCACGCAGCGCCGCTTCCATGTCCTGGAACGCTTTACGCACACCGCTGTTTTCTGGCAGCAGGTAGTCGCGCAGAGAACGGGTAATGGCGCTGGAAATACCGCCGTACAGCGAGGCTTCGATCAGACGATAGAATTTACTACGATCAGAAGCAGAACGCAGACGACGCGCGATGATGCCCAGATCGAACATCAGCGAATGGTAATCAGTGATGGAGTTGAACTGCTTAAACTGCACGCCTTCCATCGCTTCGAGTTTGTCTTTCAGCTCGTTAAGCGGCAGCACGCGCGCCTGACGTTCGTTCAGGGTTTCGGTCACCAGTTGCGTCGGCTGCACCGACATCGGCAGCCCCTGAATGGCAAACGGTTTGATATCAACTTTACGATCGCGCCCGGCAACCTGTTGTAGACGCACACCAACCACCACGCGCTGGTGGCGCGAGTTGATGGTGTCGAGCATTGAATAACAGACACCCGCTTTTAACTTACCGTGCAGGCCTTTATCGCGCGAACCGCTGGTGGCTCCGGCTTCCGTGGTGTTACGAAAGTGCAACAAGGTCAGGTCGGGGATAAGCGCCGTAACGAACGCCGCCATGGTGGTTGATTTACCCGCACCATTACCGCCGGAAAGCGTCGTGACCAGCTCATCAAGGTCAAAGGTACGGGCAAAAAAGCCATTCCAGTTAATCAGCGTCAGTGAGCGAAATTTACCGCGTTCAATCATTATTCTTCCTCTCCGCTATCTGGCTGATTCTCTTCAGTTTCGTCGTTGAGTTGCAGGTGGTTTTCCAGCGACATAGCTTCACCATCGCGAATCAGGCGACGCTGGGCTTCGCGCGGATCGTCGCCCGCACGGACATCCGCACCGAAACGGAACACCGATTCAGTAATGCGGAACTTGCTGCTGTCGTGCCCCATAAACCACACCATGCCTAAGCGGCGCAGACGGTTGAGCGAAGAGCGTACTTTTTCCTGCAACTTCTGGCGATCCACGTCCGAACCGGTAGAACGGTTGTTTACCAGTTTCAGCAGTTTCGCTTCATCAGCCAGGGTGAGCAGTTCATCATACAGTTCCTGCTGAGTAAAAATCCCCTCGTTCGCCAGCCGTTCCGGGCTGAGATAGAGATAACAGAGGATTTTCCCGACCATCATATCCAGTTCCGACAATACGGAGCGCGGGATAATAGTAGTAGAACGTGGGCGCAAATAGAAAAAACCTTCCGGCGCGCGAATAAGCTCCACGTTATAACGTGCGTAAAACTCTTCCAGATATTCCTGAAAATCCATCAGGAATGCATGATTATCCAGTTCGTCGAGGCCAATATGACGGCCTGAACGTAAGGCGCTATCCAGCGCCGGAAATAACGGATTCGCCAGCGCCTGCGCCAGCTTAACCGGCATCACTTGTTCAATATTTGTCGATGACATGCGCCTGTACCTTGGCTCCGTAATCATTAATCGGCTGCCATTTCGCAGGCAGTCCGGTGAAATCTGCTTGCGCTACGCCGAGGCGTACCGCCTGATCAATAACAATACGCGCAACGTCAAAGTGACGCGCACGTGGATACTGCGCCAGATATTCGCGTACCACCAGACCAAGATCCAGCGGTACTTGTCTGGTTTTGTACACGGCGAGCTGTTCTTCGATGATCGCCGCCAGTTGTTCGCGGATCTCGTTGAACTCTTCGTACTCTAAATCTGGCGGAAGCTCCCCGGTCACTTCTTCGTCGCGCAGCGCCATCTCTTCGTCACGCATATCCAACAGACGATCGGCATTAGCGTAAGTCAGCGCCCACGGTTCATCAAAATAGGTTTGTACCGACTGACGTAACCGCTGAGCAAAGACGCGGTTTTTATCCATATCGATAGCAGTACGGATAAATTTGTGTACGTGGCGATCGTAGCCAATCCACAAGTCGATAGATTGCTGTCCCCAGCTGATAATACGATCGAGCTTACTTTGCAGATCGAACACCAGACTATCGACAAAATGCAGATCGTCATGCGTCATGGTCGCATCCTGGATGCGCAACAGGTTAGCCTGCAATTTGTCACCTGCCGCTTCCAGCGTATCCTGCAATTCACGCAGCGTACCGGAGGTTTCTGAAAGCAACAATTCGCAGCTGGAGATCGCCGCGCGCCAGTCTTTATTCAGCAACTGAGCGATGTCATCTTTCACCTGCTGCTGCTGCTCATCCATCAGACGTTGCGTTAGATCGATGCTGTCGAAAATTTCTGCTACCGAATATTTCAGCGGAGCATAGACATTGCGGTGCCAGTGAAACTCATCGCCGCCCTCTTCTGCCGCGTCCGCCGCACGCTTCAGTTCGCCTGCAACGATCGACAACTGCATAGAAAGACGTAGCGTAGAAAACTCACGCTGACGGATGTAGTAGTCAGTAATGCCGATGCCGAGCGGCGTCAGACGATATATAGCATTCCCTTCCGCCTGCTCACTGGTAAAGCGGTTCAGCAGACGTTGACGCACCATATCGTTGATCGCGTTGTTGGCGCGCACGCCGATGGTTTCGCTGGTTTGCTCAAACGCATCACTCACATGGCGGAATGCATCCACCAGCTCGCCTTCACTCATCTCACCATCCAGACGCTCGCCATTCAGCGTGGCAACCGCCAGCAGAAAAGAGAGTCGGTCTACCGGCAGCGAGATGGAGAAGTCATTTTTTCTGGCCCAGGCAACCAGTTCGGGGACTGTCTGGGAAAATTCACTCATACTTTATCCTTGCTCTGCGGTTTGCGCGCGGTGACATGAATATAACGCCCCAGGCTGATATACGGTTCCTGACGGCAATAACGCGTTTCTAATTCAAGTAATGCTTCGTAGCAGTCGCGCTGCTGGTGCTTTTCACGCAGATAATCATGAAACACGCGAACGCCGGTTTTACCCATAATTTGCCAGCCAGCTTCTTCCAGCCACTGATATACCTGCGCCGGGTCGCGTGGATAGTCTGGCGAAAGCGTCCGTTTTTTCTTTTTCGGCATTCCCGCCTGCACGTAATCAAAATTCCCTGCGACCATGTTATGCATCAGCAAGCCATGCGCATTGTAGAACATTAATGACAACACGCCGCCTGGGCGCAACACTGACCACAACGTTTGCAATACGCTGCGGGGATCAGCCACCCATTCCAGCACCGCATGGAACAATATCAGATCAACGGGCGTTTCCAAATGCGAAGCAACGTCCTGAGCGGCGCAATGTATAAATTGCATGTTGTCGCTCACACCTTTAGCGTCTGCCGCCTGCTTTGCGCGGTCGATCATCTGGGCGGAGAGATCGCATAAAATGACCTGATGCCCTCGTTCGGCCATTTTGATCGCGGTCTGTCCTTCTCCACCACCGGCATCCAGCACACGCAGTTTTTGCGGTTCCATATCCACCAGCACACGATCGAGATCCTGCCACAGAATAGCCTGTCGAAGCTGTCCTTTGGTGGTGCCGTAAATGTTACGGGAAAACTTTTCCGCAATGTCATCAAAATTGCGATCCTGCATTGCTTTCTCCACCGGTTGGCTAAGACGTTTTCTGATAAAGGCGCTATTTTGTCACAGCCACGGCGAGAATGAACCCGTCTGGTGTAATATCACTGTCGATCCCTCGCTATATGGTTAAAAAAGGAACCAGAAAGGATGCTTTTTACACTGAAAAAAGTGATTGGCGGTATGCTGCTGCCGCTTCCGCTAATGTTGTTGATTATCGGTGTGGGTCTGGTGCTACTGTGGTTTAGCCGTTTTCAAAAAACTGGAAAGATATTTATTAGCGCAGGATGGTTGGCGCTTTTGTTATTAAGTTTGCAACCGGTAGCCGACCGCCTGCTGCGTCCCATCGAAAGCACTTATCCGACATGGAATAATGCACAAAAAGTGGACTATATCGTGGTGCTCGGAGGTGGTTATACCTGGAACCCGCAGTGGGCACCAAGTTCAAATTTAATCAATAATAGTTTGCCGCGCCTGAATGAAGGTATTCGTTTATGGCGCGAGAATCCGGGATCAAAACTGATCTTCACGGGAGGCGTAGCAAAAACCAATACGGTGAGTACAGCGGAAGTAGGTGCCAGAGTGGCGCAATCGCTGGGCGTGCCGCGTGAACAAATTATTACGCTGGATTTGCCAAAAGATACCGAAGAAGAAGCAGCCGCAGTGAAACAGGCCATTGGTGACGCCCCTTTCCTGCTGGTGACATCTGCGTCTCATTTGCCGCGCGCGATGATCTTTTTCCGGCAGGAAGGCCTGAATCCGCTGCCAGCCCCGGCGAATCAGCTGGCAATCGACTCGCCGCTTAATCCGTGGGAACGGGCGATTCCCTCTCCGGTCTGGTTGATGCATAGCGACCGTGTAGGCTATGAAACGCTTGGTCGCATCTGGCAGTGGCTGAAAGGTTCGTCAGGCGAGCCAGGGAAGGAGTGATTTTGATGCCAGATCGAAGTTGCGCCGACTAAACCGTCCGGTATTGACCAGTTGCGCAACTTCATCCCATAACACATACAGCCAACGCCGCCAGATGAAAGACTCCGCCACTGGCGCGCGTTGCAGGTAACTCCAGAGTAAATCTTCTGCCAGAGTGTTATCCATCAACCGGAACAGCTCATACTCACGTGGCGCCCAAAGCATGAGGCCCGGCCCTACCATCGCCAGTAATTGATCGCTACGAGAATCTTTCAACATGCTGCGCAAACAGAAATTGCCATGAATCAGCACACAATTGTCGTTAAAGCCTTCAAATAAGGCCGGAAGACATTCGCGAGTGCGGAACAGGATACGCTTATCCTGCATCGTTAGTCCGGTGTTATGGAACTGATTGAGCGTGGTCCATAGCACTTCAACATGTTGCCGATACCAAGAGGGCCAGAAATTTTCCTGAGTGTTGTCGACTGCGCCGACGCAACCTCGACTGTCCTGTCGATGCCAGGCCAGCAGAGCTTCAACAATTTGCTCTTTCAGATGCTCCCAGCGTTCCGGTGTACGCGCGGGAGCTTCTACAGAAACACCACGCATCCGCTCCAGTAACAGGACATCGGGGCCAGGATGTTCTTCATGTGTCATCACGCCATAGATGGTTGGCATACGAACAGTCCCGCTGCGCGCCAGCATGGTGGTCTTCCATGCCAACTGGCGGGCTTGGCCTGGCGTACTAAAGCTTCTCGCCATTAACGGCATTGGGTTTCCGTGGCTGTCATACAAAGCCCACAACGCCGTATCCGCTTTTTCATTGACGCACTCAATACGACTGAGTTTTTCGCCCAGTAAATGGCTTAATTCGGCACGCAGCTGTTCCATTCAGATTACCCTCATAAAAGCTACTGCCTTCATAATGAGCGCCAATGTAAAAGATGTCACCTGAATGAGATCAATTGTTGAAAAGAAAAATGAGGAAAATCGTAACGGTACGACACTCCCCCCAAAATCAGGTGGAGTGTCGTGAAATCAGCTTAGAGCATTTCAGCGCGAACGCGCTCGAGATCTTCAGGGGTATCCACTCCTGTACCAGGAACTTCCTGGGCAACAGCAACGTGGATTTTTTCGCCGTACCACAGTACGCGAAGCTGCTCTAACATTTCGATGTGTTCTAACGGACTTGGCTGCCAGGTGACGTAACGACGGATAAAGCCTGCACGGTAGCCATAAATACCAAGATGACGCAGGAAGTTATCACCAACGGTTTCCAGACCTTTTGCAAAACGGTCACGATCCCACGGAATGGTGGCTCGTGAGAAGTAAAGCGCATAACCTTCAGCGTCAAGCACTACTTTAACCGCATTCGGATTAAAGGCTTCTTCCGCACTGTGGATAGGTACAGCCAGAGTAGCCATGCCTACTTCACGCTGGGCGAGATTATCAGCAACCTGACGAATGATTGTCGCAGGGATCATTGGCTCATCGCCCTGCACATTAACAATCACCGTGTCGTCGCTGAACGCGCATTTTTCGACAACTTCCGCCAGGCGTTCGGTGCCTGACTGATGATCGGCGCGCGTCATGCACACTTCCCCTCCTGCCGCTTCAACAGCGCGGGCAACATCTTGATGATCGGTTGCGACAATGATGCGATCGGCTCCTGATTCACGGGCGCGTTCAAGAACATGAACGATCATCGGCTTACCGTTAATATCGACCAACGGTTTACCAGGCAGACGCGTAGAAGCGTAGCGTGCAGGAATAATCACCACAAAACTCATGATTTACTCTCATCAGCAGTCAGCACGCGGGCTTCCGTTTCCAACAGCACAGGGATGCCATCGCGCAGCGGGAAAGCCAGGTTATCCAGTTTGCAAATCAGTTCTTGTTTTTCTTGGTTATACCAAAGTTTGCCGTTGCAAACCGGGCAGGCAACGATTTCAAGCAGACGATGATCCATAGTTCCTCCAGATGGATCGGGTTATGAATGCATAAATCTTATCATAATCATTTATGCCCAGGGGGCTATTTCCCAGCCTGTGCGGCAATCACTAAAGAGACCGTGTGGGCAGCGCCCTAATGTCACTCGCGTTGCCTGCTGCCAGCCAGCAAAATCGGTAATCGCCTGGCGTAATCCTTTTTGAAGAGAAGCAGTCAGTTTGATGCCATCCTGTAACCAAAGGGCGATAACTTCAAGGACGCCCGTCTGGCGATGCATTTTAGCATCCATTCGCCCGACTAATTGTCCACGATGCAGTAACGGCAGAACGAAATAGCCATACTGGCGTTTCGGTGCCGGCGTGTAGCATTCCAGCCGGTAGCTAAAATCAAAAAGCTGCTCTGCGCGTTTGCGATCCCAGACGACAGGGTCAAAGGGTGACAGTACAGTGCTATGCGTCGCGGTGAGTTTCCCCGCGAGAGCTGTTTCGAGAAGAGGCAACAAATCAATATGCAGCCAGAGTTGTCCTAACCTCTCCACATTTACGGGGATAATTTTCTGCTGTTCAGCACGCACATCACGCCAGGCAGCCAGCGCCGGGCGTTTAAGGCGATAGTAATCCGCCAGCCACTGTTCGCGGAATATTCCCAGGCTACGCGCACTGTTATCCAGCATAGTGATTTCTGCTTCTGTTTGCGAAACGAGGTCACACTTATCATCCCAGTGCGGCATGACGCGATGGGTTAAATCATAAATGCGCTGGAAATTACGCCTTTCAATCACCATAACCTTTCCAGCAGTAAACAGCCCTTCCAGATGGCGTTTATGCGGCTTCCACTCCCACCAACCGCTTACCCCTTTGCGGGGATGAGCAAAATCGGCTGAACGTACGGGTCCGTTATCCTGAATGTACTGAAGTAACTGTTCAATTTCTTCCGCATGTTCCCGCATCCAGGCGTCTTGATATTTCCAGCCCATTTTTTCTGGCGCCAGCATCCGGTGGCGAATGAGATGAAAATCACTACGCGGCATAAAGCAGGCTTCATGCGCCCAGTATTCCATTAATTCGCCATGCGCCAGCGACTCGTCCAGCCACTGCGGAGGATAATTACCCAGACGACTAAAAAGCACCAAATAAGGGCTGCGAGCAACGATATTGATAGTGTCGATTTGCAGCAAGGACATGCGGGAGATAGCTGCCAGAATATCTTGCGGCAACGCGCGACGACGAGATTTTTTTAACAGACCTTGCGCAGCGAGATGAAGATTACGTGCATCAGCAAGAGAGATATACGGCAGCGTCATTCATGGCTCCATCAATTGAACGCTGCTGCTGCGAATTAGTTGCCAGAAGCCAGCGAGGAAAGTTGCGCGAGCAGTTTCTCTGGCTCAGCGCCCGAAAACTGTGCGTCAACGGGCAAATACCACCAATTTTCTTCTGCAAAGCCCCGGCATTTCACCGCATCTTTTTCAGTCATAACCAGTGTTTGCCCGGCACTTAACAATGCGCTGACATCTGCATGATTCAAAGACTGATGATCGGACAACGGCACACATTTTTCCGGTTGCACACCACACATCTTCAGCGTGGCAAAAAAGCGCGGCGGATGACCAATCCCCGCCATTGCCACCACATGTTCAAGCTGAGCAACGTCACAACGCGTACCGGTACGTAAATTCACCGCCTGACCCGGCAGCAGATGCATGGGGATTTCACCGCTGCGGGGGACACCGCCGTTGACGATTACCGCATCAACCGACTTTAAGCGCCCCGCTCGCTCACGCATTGGCCCCGCCGGCAACCACCAGCCATTGCCAAAGCGACGCACACCATCAATAACGACGATTTCCACATCACGCGCCAGACGATAATGCTGTAAACCGTCGTCGGTTACGATGAGCTGCACATCAGGATGTTGCGCCAGAATGGCTTTTACCGCATCAGAACGCACGGGAGAAACTGCAACAGGCGCGCCAGTACGTTGATAAATCAGCACCGGTTCATCACCCGCCTGTGCTGTGGTGGTCTCTGCCGACAATAACATCGGATACGACTCGGCCTTACCGCCATAGCCCCGGGATACAACACCAACACGAATACCACGTTTTTGCAGTTGTTCTACCAGCCAGACAACGACCGGGGTTTTCCCGTTGCCACCTGCGGTGAGATTACCGACCACCACAACTGGCACCGGGGCACGCCATGCGCGCTTCAGTTTTAGTTTATAGCAAAGACGGATAGCGCCACTCACCAGGCCATACAACCAGGAGAGTGGCAGCAACAGCCGCCACAAAGGAGATTCACCAGACCAGATTTTTTCGATCATTGACCAAATTGCATTTTGTGAAGTTGCGCGTAGACACCACGGTGCTCAAGCAAATCGTTATGCGTGCCGCGTTCCACAATGACACCATCCTCAACGACCACAATTTCGTCTGCCTTTTCAATGGTAGACAAACGGTGAGCAATCACCAGTGAGGTACGGTTTTTCTGTAGCTCGTCAAGCGCCGCCTGAATCGCACGTTCGGATTCTGTATCCAGCGCCGAGGTGGCTTCATCAAGGATCAGAATCGGGCTGTCACGCAACAAAGCTCGAGCGATAGCGATACGCTGGCGCTGACCGCCAGAGAGCAACACGCCGTTTTCACCAATCACCGTATCAAGACCGTTATCCATCTTATTGATAAAGTCCATGGCATAAGCCATACGCGCCGCTTCTTCAATTTGCTCACGGCTGTACTGGTCTGTACGTGCGTAAGCAATGTTGTTGGCAACCGTATCGTTAAACAAATGGACATTCTGCGATACCAGTGCAACCTGGTTACGCAATGACGCCAGGGTATACTCGCGCAGATCGTGACCATCCATCAGGATTTCGCCTTCATCAATATCGTAGAAACGCGTGATCAAGCTGGCGATTGTTGATTTACCTGAACCAGAACGTCCGACCAGAGCGACCGTTTTCCCTGCCGGAATTTTTAGGTTGATGTTACGCAGAGCGGGAACTTCACGCCCCGGATAGGTAAAAGTGACATTGCGAAATTCGACGTCGCCGATTGCTCGTTCAATCTCGCGTTTACCTTCGTCTTTCTCCTGTTCACTATCCAGAATGGTAAACAGCGTCTGACAGGCCGCCATACCACGCTGGAATTGGGCGTTAACGTTGGTCAGCGATTTCAGCGGACGCATCAGTGCAATCATCGAAGAGAAGACAACGGTAATCGTACCTGCTGTCAGGCTATCCATTACACTTGGGAAGCTCGCTGCATACAGAACAAACGCCAGCGCCAAAGAGGCAATCAGCTGAATGATTGGGTCAGAGATAGAAGAGGCTGATACCATCTTCATTCCCTGCAAACGCATCTTGTTGCTGACCTTATCAAAACGCTTCGTTTCCACTTCCTGGCCGCCAAAAATCAGCACCTCTTTGTGGCCTTTCAGCATCTGTTCTGCACTGGTGGTCACCTGCCCCATGGTGTTCTGCATGTTTTTACTGATGCTGCGAAAACGCTTCGATACGATACGAATCGCAATCGAGACGATCGGCGCCAGCACAATCAAAATGATCGACAACTGCCAGCTGTAATAGAACATCATGGCGAACAGACCGATAATGGAAGCACCTTCACGCACCACCGTAATCAGCGCGCCGGAAGACGACGAAGCAACCTGTTCAGAATCGTAAGTAATACGTGAAAGCAGTGTCCCAGTTGACTGTTTGTCAAAAAATGACACCGGCATTCCCATCATGTGACCAAACAGGCGGCGACGCATAGTCATTACCACTTTTCCTGATACCCAGGAGATGCAGTAACTGGAAATATAACTGGTGATACCACGTAAAATCATCAGCCCAATAACCACCAGCGGCATCCACATCAGCACGGAGCGATCGGTTTTACCAAAGCCATCATCGAGAAGTGGCTTAAGGAGCGATAACATGAAGGTATCGCTGGCTGCGTTGAGAATTAACGCTATGCCCGCCACGATCAGACCCGCTTTAAAAGGCGCAATGGTTGGCCACAGTCGGCGGAATGTCTGCCACGTAGAGAGATCTTTGTCGTTATGCATTCAAAAAACCAGCATTTGTTGAAATAGCCGCATATTCTACCCGTTATCCACTGGCACGCCAAACCACTGATGATACCAACGAGGTAAAATTTGCTCTCTTAGGCTGCGTACCTGCCAGCCTTGCGCTGAAAAATCGACGGTTATTTGCCCCTGATGCGGGGTGTCAACCCATTGATATCCCTGAAGTTGATAGCGTCTTTTAACTTTACTGGAGGGTAGTCGCCATGCGTTATAGCGCGATGCCGATGCCAGTGCCACTTTTCCATTCACACGCTGAATTAATGGCAATGATGATGAGGTATTACTGCCATGATGGGGCACCTGAAGTAATGTTGCCTGCACGTGTTGCCAGTAACGACTTAGCATTTTTTGTTCAGCGAATGCTTCAATATCACCGGTTAAAAGAATGCTATACGTTCCGTCATCAATCTTAACCACACAGGAATGGTTATTTCCTTTATCGTTGCTACCTTGTAAAGGCCAGTGTGCGCTAAAACGTAATCCTTGCCACTGCCACGCTTCACCACGCATACAGGGCTGATGATGTTCCCAGTTTAAAGGACTTCTGACCCATAACGTCGGCCAGACACGTAATATCGAGTCCAGCCCTCCCCGATGATCCAGATGCTCATGACTCAGAATGACGCCTTCCGGTTCAAGGTTATGCCAGCGTAGCCAGGGGACAATCAGTTGTTGCCCGCTGTCACCTTCTGGCCAGGCGAGCCCCGTATCATAGAGAATCGCTTTGCCGTTTCGCGCAATTACCATTGCCAGCCCTTGCCCGACATCAAGCATATACACCTGCCACTCGTCAGACCGTGGTTTTTGCCACAATGGACAACACATCATTATGCCTCCAGCCACGCACAGCGCAGGCAACGTTCGCCATGCGTTTAGTCGCCATCCTACCAGTAATAACCAGGGAAAAAATGATATCCATTGCCAACGTTCAGCAATGTTGACCCATCCTTCCGGCAAGCTCTTTAACAACCAGAAAAGTAAAGCCAAAGATCTGTCGACCAGAAACCATAATCCTTGTTCCACGATTAATGGTCCGCTTAAATGCACTATCATCGCGGCGAGAATCAACGGAACCGTGATAAATGTCACTAAGGGAATAGCGAACAGATTTGCTATAAACGAGGTCAGGCTAATGCCATGAAATATGACTATTTGCACTGGCATGAGCAGGAGCGTTATTCCCAGTTGCAGATGGATGAAGGAAACAATAGCACGCAATACTGGCGGCAGCGACCAGACCGGACAGGGAAACCACTGATACCAAAAAATCAGCGCCGCCACCGCTGCAGCAGAGAGCCACAAACTTTGTGAAAGGATGGCAACAGGATCCATTAGCAATATTGCCGCAAGGCAGCATAACCAGACATCCCAGCCACGCCATTGTCGCCCACTTAACTTAAGCATTCCCCACGTTGCAAGCGCCACGATAGTACGCAGTGCCGGAGGTTGCATACCAGTCAACCAGGCATAAAAAGCGGCACAGCAAATTCCGCCAATTAATGGCATCTGCCAGTGGATCCAATGACCAGGGAGGAAAATTTGCCCAACGCGAATGAGCCCGGCTGCCAGCAACGCCGCAAAAGCGATGTGCAATCCCGATATAGCCATTAAATGCGCTGTACCAGTATTGCGCATAATATCTTTGATTTCTTTAGGCACAGATAACCGTTCACCCATACCTAAGCCAAGAATCACCGCTTTCCACAGATAAGGTTGCAGGGTCGTTTGCAAAGAGGCCAGATATTGCGCCCGCAGACTACACCCCGGTTCAATGATTCTTGCCTGAAGAAAACGCCCGGTTAGAGTCTGGTGCTGGGCAATAGCATAACGCTGGCTGTCAAAGCCGCCATCATTAAGCTGACCGTGAACCGCACGAACTCTGAGTTTCATTGACCATTGTTGTCCGGCACAAACCGCTTGTGGCAGATACTCGCCATACAGCACGATGCCTGGCGCAGGGAAAAGACGTCGACCTTGTAGATGGGTAATTTGAGCGTAATGAGTGGTCATGCCGTCAGTAGCAGTAATTTCGACAATTGCATCCTGCGTCGCGCCAGTTAAGGTTTCTCCTGCCCACAAAATTTGCTTTGCCGCCAATACGCCCCAAAGGAAAAACAGCAATGTTAGCGTGAAATAACGAACGGCTTTTACAGGAATAAATGCCAGTACGCAGGCAAAGACAGTCAGACACGCAAGGGGTAATGTTCCAGGCAATTGCGGCAAAATCAGCAGCGGAAAAATTCCGCAAATAATGCATACACCGACTGTCGTTATTTTCATGCACCCCTCCCTGTTTTTGGAAAGTGTGCAACTTTGTTGAACGGTTGTCTGGCGGGAGTTTTGCGTTCCCCGAGACGGGTTCAGAAGAATTTAACGGAAAGGTGAAAACTACACAAAACTCTGCGAGGCAGCTTCCAGTTCCAGATTACAGAAATGAAAAAAGCACCCGACAGGTGCTTTTCTCGCGTTCAAGTTTGAGTGAAAACTTAACCGTAAATATTGGCGCGATCGCGCAGTTCTTTTCCTGGTTTAAAGTGAGGAACGTATTTTCCTTCCAGTTCTACTTTATCGCCAGTCTTCGGATTACGTCCGGTACGTGGTGCGCGGTAGTGCAAAGAGAAACTGCCGAAACCGCGGATTTCAATACGCTCGCCCTGCGCAAGAGTCGAGGCCATATGCTCCAGCATCTCTTTTACTGCATCTTCAACCGTCTTAGCGGGAATGTGCGATTGCTGGTTGGCAAGTCTTTCTATCAATTCTGACTTGGTCATGATTCCTCCGGTTCCTTAAAGGCAAATTAAGCGGCTGCTGTTGCTGCATTGATTAAGGGCGGCCGTAGCCGCCCTTAGTGCTTGATTACAGGACGAAACCTGCAATCTGTCAAGTAAACTCAACAAACTTCGGAATAAAAATCCCGAAGAGTCAGAGAATTACTCGCCTTTAGCTGCTTTGAAAGCTTCAGCCATTGCGTTGTTGGAGAAGTTTGCATCTTCCTGTTTGTTAACAGTTGCGATTGCATCTTTCTCGTCAGCTTCGTCTTTCGCACGAACAGACAGGCTGATTGCGCGGTTTTTACGATCAACGCCGGTGAATTTAGCTTCAACTTCGTCGCCAACGCTCAGAACCAGGGTAGCGTCTTCAACGCGGTCACGGGATGCTTCAGAAGCACGCAGGTAACCTTCAACGCCGTCAGCCAGTTCTACGGTTGCGCCTTTAGCGTCAACTGCAGTTACTTTACCAGTTACGATAGCGCCTTTCTTGTTCAGAGCAACCCAGTTGTTGAACGGATCTTCTGCGAGCTGTTTAACGCCCAGGGAGATACGTTCACGTTCTGCGTCAACTTGCAGAACAACTGCAGCGATTTCGTCGCCTTTTTTGTATTCACGAACTGCTTCTTCGCCTGCAACGTTCCAGGAGATGTCAGACAGGTGAACCAGGCCGTCGATGCCGCCGTCCAGGCCGATGAAGATACCGAAGTCAGTGATAGACTTGATTTTACCTTCAACACGGTCGCCCTTGTTGTGGGTTTCCGCGAACTGCTGCCACGGGTTAGCTTTGCACTGTTTCAGACCCAGGGAGATACGACGACGTTCTTCGTCGATATCCAGAACCATAACTTCCACTACATCGCCAACGTTAACAACTTTGGACGGGTGGATGTTTTTGTTGGTCCAATCCATTTCGGAAACGTGTACCAGGCCTTCAACGCCTTCTTCGATTTCAACGAAGCAGCCGTAGTCGGTCAGGTTGGTCACGCGACCAGTCAGTTTAGTACCTTCCGGATAACGTTTAGCGATAGCTACCCACGGATCTTCGCCCAGCTGTTTCAGGCCCAGGGATACACGGGTACGTTCGCGGTCGAACTTCAGCACTTTAACAGTGATTTCGTCGCCCACGTTGACGATTTCGCTCGGATGCTTAACGCGTTTCCAGGCCATGTCAGTGATGTGCAGCAGGCCGTCAACGCCGCCCAGATCAACGAATGCACCGTAGTCAGTGAGGTTCTTAACGATACCTTTAACTTCCATGCCTTCCTGCAGGTTTTCCAGCAGCTGATCGCGCTCTGCGCTGTTTTCGGATTCGATAACGGCACGACGAGAAACAACAACGTTGTTGCGCTTCTGATCCAGCTTGATTACTTTGAATTCAAGCTCTTTGCCTTCCAGGTGCAGAGTGTCACGCACCGGACGAACGTCTACCAGAGAACCAGGCAGGAACGCACGAATACCGTTCAGCTCAACAGTGAAGCCGCCCTTAACTTTGCCGTTGATAACACCGGTAACAGTTTCAGCATCTTCGTAAGCTTTTTCCAGCGTGATCCAGGCTTCGTGACGTTTAGCTTTCTCACGGGACAGCAGAGTTTCACCGAAGCCGTCTTCTACTGCGTCCAGAGCAACGTCAACTTCGTCACCTACCTGGATTTCCAGCTCGCCCTGGGCGTTTTTGAACTGCTCAGCCGGGATGGCAGACTCAGATTTCAGACCAGCGTCAACCAGTACTACGTCTTTGTCGATAGCAACAACAACGCCACGAACGATAGAACCCGGGCGGGTTTCGATTTCTTTTAAGGACTCTTCAAAGAGTTGAGCAAAAGATTCAGTCATGTTTAATCTTCAGGTTTATATTTAACGTCCACCTGGCTCCGTGCCGGATGGGGTTGTTTAACATACCCGCTGTCATTCCATTGCAACGGGGGTACTGCAAATTCGGTCGCTTATGCGAGAGCCAATTTTTGGCGCGCGTAGTGTAACGCTTTTTCAATTACTTGCTCAATGCTTAAGGTGGTGGAATCCAACACTAAAGCATCGGCTGCCGGAACCAGTGGCGCTACCGCTCGGTTACGATCGCGGTCATCGCGTTCTTTGATCTCGGCCAAAAGGCGTTCAAAGTTAACACTAAAGCCCTTCTCCTGCAACTGTAG
The DNA here is from genome assembly GCF_000208525.1 of Escherichia sp. TW14182. Lineage (NCBI taxonomy): Bacteria > Pseudomonadati > Pseudomonadota > Gammaproteobacteria > Enterobacterales > Enterobacteriaceae > Escherichia > Escherichia sp. TW14182. The sequence goes on along the minus strand of NZ_AEJZ01000069.1, from coordinate 11,489 downwards.
CATTCGGCGATGCGCACGTTCTTCCGAAGAGGCGTCAAGGAATATTTTCACTGGCGCATCAGGGAATACCACTGTTCCCATGTCGCGGCCATCGGCAATCAGGCCCGGCAATTCGCGAAACGCACGTTGGCGACGCAATAATGCTTCACGAACACGAGGAAATGCGGCGACTTGTGAAGCGGCATTCGCCACTTCCTGAGTACGAATTTCACCGCTGACATCTTCCCCTTCGAGGATCACTTCCAGATTGCCATTGGTTGACACAAAACGTACATCCAGGTGGGATGCCAGCGGCACCAGAGCGTCTTCTGACGCCACATCAACATGGTGATGTAATGCCGCCAGCGCCAGTACGCGATAAATTGCACCCGAGTCCAGCAGATGCCATTGCAACGCTTCCGCCATAGCCTTACACAAGGTGCCTTTCCCTGCACCGCTTGGGCCATCAATGGTAATAACCGGGGCAATTGCCGTCATCTTTATCTCCTTAAAACAGGCGTACCGTTAACATAACCGCGTGCATTATACGCGTCGGCGCCACAAATCGTTAACGTTGTGTGCAAAAACCAGTTTTGTCTGTATTCAGATGGGGATTTATTGCGCAATTATAGCGGGCTGGCGAAGGACCAGCCCGAAAGATGACAATGATTTACTTACCAGAGGCGATACGATCACGGATGTGTTGCGCACGCTCTGTTGATGGTGGGTGAGAGTCAAACATGGACTGGGTACGACCGCCATCCAGGCTGGCCAGTTTTTCAAAGCTACCGACCAGTCCCTGGGTGCTGATGCCACGTTTCTTCAGCAGATCAAAGGAGAAATCATCTGCTTCAGACTCTTTATCGCGGGAGTATTTAGCATTGATAGCGCCTTCTGCGATATCACCTAATTGTGAACGGGAAAGCTGGGAAGCAACACCGCTGGTGGCGGAAATAGCATCACGTGCGGCAACGATCGCATAAGAAGCTTTCATTTCAGCCAACGAGTGACCCAACGCGACGTGACCCAGTTCATGGCCCAGAACGCCTTCAATTTCGTTGTCGTTCATCATGTCCATCAGGCCACTGTAGACACGAACACAGCCGTTCGCCATCGCCCATGCGTTGACGTCGCTGGTCATATAAACCTTATAGTTGACCGGCGTGCCATTAATATTGTTACCCAATGCTTTGGCGATTTTTGCCAGACGTTTACCGTACTTGCTGGATTTACTTGCGACTTGATTGCCGCTGTCCATTTCGGCACAGCCCTGATTGGCAATCGCTTTTGCATCGGCATCGCTTAACGTTACAGCTTTATAGGCATTTAAACCGGAGCTGATGGCCAGATCGGTATTAATACCATGCGTATTCTGACACCCCGTCAACAATGCTGCAGAGGTCGCAATCGCCAGCAGTAATTTAGTATTCTTCATGTGAATCATCCGTTGATTAATCATATATAAATATTATGTATCAACAACTTACATTGACAGTTAACGCTACCATCAATAAAAATGGTTCACAATGTCCGAAAAAAAACGCCGACAATGTGTCGACGTTTTGATAAAGAAAGATTTGGCTATTTATTGCCCATCGTTTATTCAGGCAGCCTGGCTAATCCGCGCCAGTTGCTCGAAATAATCCGGAAATGTTTTGGCCGTACATTTTGGGTCAAGAATCGTCACCGGCGTATCTGACAAGGCCACCAGCGAAAAACACATCGCCATCCGGTGATCGTTATAAGTGGCTATCTCGGCAAAATTCAGTTTTTCCGGCGGCGTAATGCGAATAAAATCATGCCCCTCTTCTACTTCCGCACCAACTTTACGCAACTCTGTTGCCATCGCAAACAGGCGATCCGTCTCTTTTACGCGCCAGTTATAAATATTGCGCAGCGTGGTGGTGCCTTTCGCAAAAAGCGCCGTTGTAGCAATGGTCATCGCCGCATCGGGAATATGGTTCATATCCATATCGATGGCGTTCAGTTCACCATGCGTGCAGGAAATATAATCATCGCCCCAGCAAATGGTCGCGCCCATTTTTCCCAGCACATCAGCAAAGCGAATATCACCCTGCATACTGTTGCGTCCAATGCCGGTCACTTTTACGGTGCCACCTTTGATCGCTGCTGCTGCCAGGAAGTAAGACGCAGAAGAGGCATCGCCTTCTACCAAATAAGTCCCCGGTGACTGATAAGACTGCCCGCCTTTTACGACAAATTGTTGATAGTGCTGATTTTCAATTTCAACACCAAACGTCTTCATCAGGTTGAGCGTGATGTCGATATAAGGTTTAGAAACCAGATCACCTTTAATACGAATAACCGTATCTTCCGACGCAAGCGGCACGGTCATTAACAGTGCGGTGAGGAACTGGCTGGAAACGGAGCCATCAACTTCTACGTTGCCCCCCACAAAACCCCCCTGTAAACGCAGCGGTGGGTAATTCTCTTGTTCCAGGTAAGTAATTTTCGCCCCGCCCTGGAGCAGCGCATCCACCAGATGGCCAATCGGGCGCTCTTTCATGCGAGGCTCACCCGTCAGAACAATATCATTACTTCCCAGACAAAGTGCCGCCGCCAGCGGGCGCATCGCAGTCCCTGCATTACCCAGGAACAACTCCAGCGCATTTTCCGCGTGTAATGGGCCGCCGTTACCGATGATTTCGCAGCGCGTACGCTCGGCAGAAAGCGTATAGCTCACTCCCAATGCCTGCAACGCATTCAGCATATGACGAACATCATCGCTATCCAGCAGATTGGTTAATACTGTTTTGCCGTGTGCTAATGCCGCCAGCAATAAAGCGCGGTTAGAAACGCTCTTGGAACCAGGCAGATTAATAGTGCCATCGACACGGGCGATGGGGTGTAACGTCAGGGATTCCATGAACTCAACTCTCTACAACCGAAATAAAAACCCCACAGTCTGGCTGTGGGGATTAAGCAAATTTTAGGCATTAGCCGTGACGACGTTCGAACTCAACCATGAAATCTGTCAAAGCTTTAACGCCTTCCAGCGGCATCGCGTTATAAATAGAAGCGCGCATTCCGCCGACTACACGGTGACCTTTCAGAGCATGAAGACCAGCGGCAAAAGACTCTTCGAGGAACAGCTTGTCAAGCGCACTATCTGCTAACTGGAACGGCACATTCATCCGCGAACGGTTAGCTTTCGCCACATCATTACGGTAGAAATCGCTGTTATCAATCACGCCATACAGCAGTTCTGCTTTTTGCTGATTGATATTATCCATTGCAGCCACACCACCGTTCGCTTTTAGCCATTTGAAGACCAGGCCAGATAAATACCAGGCAAATGTTGGCGGCGTATTAAACATGGAGTCGTTATCGTTGAGGATGGAATAATCCAGAATCGACGGGCAGGCGATATTTGCTTTACCCAGCAAATCTTCGCGAACAATAACGATCGTCAGGCCAGCCGGGCCGATATTTTTCTGCGCGCCAGCGTAAATCACGCCATAACGGCTGACATCAATCGGGCGGGAAAGAATCGTTGAAGAAAAGTCGGCAGCGACCACCACATCTTTGCCGAAGTCTGGCGTTTCGTCGATGGCGATACCGTCGATGGTTTCATTCGGGCAGTAATGCATATAAGCAGCATTATCTGAGAGTTGCCATTCACGCATTGGCTTAACCGCGCGCAGGCCATCAACAGTCACTTTGGCGTCAAACACATTTGGCGTGCAGTATTTTTTCGCTTCTTTGATGGCGCTTGCCGCCCAGTAGCCGGCATCAACATAATCTGCGGTGGTTTTATCACCAAGAATATTCAGAGGTACAGCAGCAAACTGACCGCGACCGCCGCCGTGACAGAATAATACTTTGTAATTGGAGGGGACGTTAAGAAGATCGCGAAAATCCTTCTCGGCTTCCTCTGCAACCTGAATGAATTCTTTGCCACGGTGGCTCACTTCCATCACCGACGTGCCAAGACCGTTCCAGTCGCGCAGTTCCTGTTGAGCCTGTTTAAGCACCTCTGCCGGTAGCATTGCCGGACCAGAACTAAAATTGAAGATTTGAGCCATTTCCCCTCACCACGTTGCGTTGCTATTAACCCCGGTCAATCGATTGCGACCGCAGGTAATATGTTATTCCTGTGGCTATCGGTTTTATCATTCAGTGACACGCATCGCAATGGGTAAAACCGTTGAGAGCAAAAATGCGGTACGCGTCACACAATAGAAAATCTCGGATTATTGGAAAAAAACCGATATTTTTGCTGTCAGGTCACTCGTTTTGCCCGACTTGCCTTCGTCCATTCTGGATTTGCACAGCGCGGACATAATTGTTTTTCACCCGCCTTCATGTGAATGATTTCACTGCAACGGATGCAGGCATAGTCCGCCGACTCCGGCACCACTTTATAACGCTGGGTACAATCACTGGGTAAAATAAGTAACCCCGGCTTCACCTTGTCATCTTCAAAGAAATAGACGCTGATTTCACCGTTGGTTTCAAGAATAGCCAGGCGTACCTGTCCCAGTTGTTCTACACCACGCAGTCGCAGCTCCATAAAAAACTCAAATTCCGTCATGTTGGAGTTATTGAGTTTCGACCAGGCCAGTTCGCCATCTTCAATAATGACAACCGGCTTGCCCTCCAGCAGATCTTCCAGTTTCTCACTGTGCGCCATCAGCCACATCACAAGGCGGTATAACAACGCCAGGGTAATGAAGACGATAAGCACCGGGATCATCGGCACATCGTCGTAAAACGCCACATCCCCTGCTGCCGACCCCAGTGTCAGAATGATTAACACTTCAAACAGCGACATTTGCCGCACTCCACGCCTACCTGTCATTTTAAGAAACAGAAAGACCAGTACAAAGGTATAGAGACTGCGTAGAGCGACTTCGCCAAGAAAATCCAGCGGCACTTTATCGAATGCCATACGGTGGAGATCGAACGCCTTCATTTTTATGCTCTTATCGTAATTTATCCGCTAAAAGCATAGTCAACAGTTCACCGGCGTGGCGGCGGTGATAGCGCCTTTGAGATAAAACCCGTATTATTGCGCGCTTTCCGTACGACTAAAGTGATTTTCATGACACAAACATTTATCCCCGGCAAAGATGCCGCCCTGGAAGATTCCATCGCTCGCTTCCAGCAAAAACTCTCCGACCTCGGTTTTCAGATTGAAGAAGCTTCCTGGCTGAATCCGGTGCCTAACGTCTGGTCTGTACATATTCGCGACAAAGAGTGCGCGCTGTGTTTTACCAACGGTAAAGGCGCAACCAAAAAAGCGGCGCTGGCTTCTGCTCTGGGTGAATATTTCGAGCGTCTCTCAACCAACTACTTTTTTGCTGATTTCTGGCTGGGCGAAACTATCGCCAACGGTCCGTTCGTCCATTATCCCAACGAAAAATGGTTTCCACTAACCGAAAACGACGATGTGCCGGAAGGCCTGCTTGATGACCGTCTGCGCGCATTTTACGACCCGGAAAATGAATTGACCGGCAGTATGCTGATTGATCTGCAATCAGGTAATGAAGATCGCGGTATATGTGGCCTGCCGTTTACGCGCCAGTCTGACAATCAGACCGTTTATATTCCGATGAATATTATCGGTAACCTGTACGTTTCCAATGGTATGTCCGCTGGCAATACCCGCAACGAGGCGCGCGTTCAGGGGTTGTCCGAAGTTTTCGAACGCTACGTGAAAAACCGCATTATTGCTGAAAGCATCAGCTTGCCGGAGATCCCGGCAGAGGTGCTTGCGCGTTATCCGGCTGTAGTTGAAGCGATCGAAACACTGGAAGCGGAAGGTTTCCCAATCTTTGCTTATGACGGCTCGCTTGGCGGTCAGTATCCAGTGATCTGCGTTGTACTGTTCAACCCGACCAATGGCACTTGTTTTGCCTCCTTCGGCGCGCATCCTGATTTTGGCGTTGCACTGGAACGTACCGTGACCGAGCTGCTGCAGGGTCGTGGCCTGAAAGATCTGGATGTGTTTACTCCGCCGACCTTCGATGATGAAGAAGTCGCCGAACATACTAACCTCGAAACGCACTTTATCGATTCCAGCGGTTTGATCTCCTGGGATCTTTTCAAACAAGATGCCGATTATCCGTTTGTGGACTGGAATTTCTCTGGCACCACTGAAGAAGAGTTTGCCACGCTGATGGCTATCTTCAACAAAGAGGATAAAGAAGTTTATATTGCCGATTACGAGCATCTGGGCGTTTATGCTTGCCGCATTATCGTGCCGGGTATGTCCGATATTTATCCGGCAGAAGATCTGTGGCTGGCAAATAACAGTATGGGCAGCCATTTACGTGAAACAATTCTTTCGTTGCCAGGCAGTGAGTGGGAAAAAGAAGATTACCTGAACCTCATCGAACAACTGGATGAAGAAGGTTTTGATGACTTTACCCGCGTGCGTGAGCTGCTGGGTCTGGCGACCGGCTCAGATAACGGTTGGTATACCCTGCGTATCGGTGAATTAAAAGCAATGCTGGCACTGGCTGGCGGCGATCTGGAACAAGCTCTGGTCTGGACTGAATGGACGATGGAATTTAACTCATCGGTGTTCAGTCCGGAACGCGCCAACTATTATCGCTGCCTGCAAACATTGTTATTGCTGGCGCAGGAAGAAGATCGCCAGCCGCTGCAATATCTGAATGCCTTCGTTCGTATGTACGGCGCAGACGCGGTAGAAGCAGCCAGTGCGGCAATGAGTGGCGAAGCGGCGTTTTATGGCCTGCAACCGGTAGATAGCGATCTGCACGCGTTTGCGGCGCATCAGTCGCTGTTAAAAGCCTACGAAAAGCTGCAGCGCGCCAAAGCAGCATTCTGGGCAAAATAAAATCAAATAGCCTACGCAATGTAGGCTTAATGATTCGTCTGAGTTATATTACGGGGCGTTTTTTTAATGCCCCGCTTTACATATATTTGCATTAATAAAATAATTGTAATTATAAAGTTAAATATCGGTAATTTGTATTTAATAAATACGATCGATATTGTTGCTTTATTTGTCTGATGCTCCCTTTTAATTAACTGTTTTAGCGGAGGATGCGGAAAAAATTCAACTCATTTGTTAATTTTTAAAATTTATTTTTATTTGGATAATCAAATATTTACTCCGTATTTGCATAAAAACCATGCGAGTTACGGGCCTATAAGCCAGGCGAGATATGATCTATATCAATTTCTCATCTATAATGCTTTGTTAGTATCTCGTCGCCGACTTAATAAAGAGAGAGTTAGTGTGAAAGCTGACAACCCTTTTGATCTTTTACTTCCTGCAGCAATGGCCAAAGTGGCCGAAGAGGCAGGTGTCTATAAAGCAACGAAACATCCGCTTAAGACTTTCTATCTGGCGATTACCGCCGGTGTTTTCATCTCAATCGCATTCGTCTTCTATATCACAGCAACTACTGGCACAGGCACAATGCCCTTTGGCATGGCTAAACTGGTTGGCGGCATTTGCTTCTCTCTGGGGCTGATTCTTTGTGTTGTCTGCGGAGCCGATCTCTTTACTTCTACAGTGTTGATTGTTGTTGCCAAGGCGAGTGGGCGCATCACCTGGGGTCAGTTAGCGAAAAACTGGCTGAACGTCTATTTTGGCAATCTGGTCGGCGCGTTGTTATTTGTGCTTTTAATGTGGCTTTCCGGCGAGTATATGACCGCCAATGGTCAATGGGGACTTAACGTCCTACAAACCGCCGACCACAAAGTACACCATACTTTTATTGAGGCTGTCTGCCTCGGTATCCTGGCTAACCTGATGGTATGCCTGGCGGTATGGATGAGCTATTCTGGCCGCAGCCTGATGGACAAAGCGTTTATCATGGTGCTGCCGGTCGCGATGTTTGTTGCCAGCGGTTTTGAGCACAGTATCGCAAACATGTTTATGATCCCGATGGGTATTGTAATCCGCGACTTCGCATCTCCGGAATTCTGGACCGCTGTCGGTTCTGCACCGGAAAATTTTTCTCACCTGACCGTGATGAACTTCATCACTGATAACCTGATTCCGGTTACGATCGGTAATATTATCGGCGGTGGTTTGTTGGTTGGGTTGACATACTGGGTCATTTACCTGCGTGAAAACGACAACCATTAATGGTTGTCGAAGTACGCAGTAAATAAAAAATCCACTTAAGAAGGTAGGTGTTACATGTCCGAGCTTAATGAAAAGTTAGCCACAGCCTGGGAAGGTTTTACCAAAGGTGACTGGCAGAATGAAGTAAACGTCCGTGACTTCATTCAGAAAAACTACACTCCGTACGAGGGTGACGAGTCCTTCCTGGCTGGCGCTACTGAAGCGACCACCACCCTGTGGGACAAAGTAATGGAAGGCGTTAAACTGGAAAACCGCACTCACGCGCCAGTTGACTTTGACACCGCTGTTGCTTCCACCATCACTTCTCACGACGCTGGCTACATCAACAAGCAGCTTGAGAAAATCGTTGGTCTGCAGACTGAAGCTCCGCTGAAACGTGCTCTTATCCCGTTCGGTGGTATCAAAATGATCGAAGGTTCCTGCAAAGCGTACAACCGCGAACTGGATCCGATGATCAAAAAAATCTTCACTGAATACCGTAAAACTCACAACCAGGGCGTGTTCGACGTTTACACTCCGGACATCCTGCGTTGCCGTAAATCCGGTGTTCTGACCGGCCTGCCAGATGCTTATGGCCGTGGTCGTATCATCGGTGACTACCGTCGCGTTGCGCTGTACGGTATCGACTACCTGATGAAAGACAAACTGGCACAGTTCACCTCTCTGCAGGCTGATCTGGAAAACGGCGTAAACCTGGAACAGACCATCCGTCTGCGCGAAGAAATCGCTGAACAGCACCGCGCTCTGGGTCAGATGAAAGAAATGGCTGCTAAATACGGCTACGACATCTCTGGTCCGGCTACCAACGCTCAGGAAGCTATCCAGTGGACTTACTTCGGCTACCTGGCTGCTGTTAAGTCTCAGAACGGTGCTGCAATGTCCTTCGGTCGTACCTCCACCTTCCTGGATGTGTACATCGAACGTGACCTGAAAGCTGGCAAGATCACCGAACAAGAAGCGCAGGAAATGGTTGACCACCTGGTCATGAAACTGCGTATGGTTCGCTTCCTGCGTACTCCGGAGTATGATGAACTGTTCTCTGGCGACCCGATCTGGGCAACCGAGTCTATCGGTGGTATGGGCCTCGACGGTCGTACCCTGGTTACCAAAAACAGCTTCCGTTTCCTGAACACCCTGTACACCATGGGTCCGTCTCCGGAACCGAACATGACCATTCTGTGGTCTGAAAAACTGCCGCTGAACTTCAAGAAATTCGCCGCTAAAGTGTCCATCGACACCTCTTCTCTGCAGTATGAGAACGATGACCTGATGCGTCCGGACTTCAACAACGATGACTACGCTATCGCTTGCTGCGTAAGCCCGATGATCGTTGGTAAACAAATGCAGTTCTTCGGTGCGCGTGCAAACCTGGCGAAAACCATGCTGTACGCAATCAACGGCGGCGTTGACGAAAAACTGAAAATGCAGGTTGGTCCGAAGTCTGAACCGATCAAAGGCGATCTCCTGAACTACGATGAAGTGATGGAGCGCATGGATCACTTCATGGACTGGCTGGCTAAACAGTACATCACTGCACTGAACATCATCCACTACATGCACGACAAGTACAGCTACGAAGCCTCTCTGATGGCGCTGCACGACCGTGACGTTATCCGCACCATGGCGTGTGGTATCGCTGGTCTGTCCGTTGCTGCTGACTCCCTGTCTGCAATCAAATATGCGAAAGTTAAACCGATTCGTGACGAAGACGGTCTGGCTATCGACTTCGAAATCGAAGGCGAATACCCGCAGTTTGGTAACAACGATCCGCGTGTAGATGACCTGGCTGTTGACCTGGTAGAACGTTTCATGAAGAAAATTCAGAAACTGCACACCTACCGTGACGCTATCCCGACTCAGTCTGTTCTGACCATCACTTCTAACGTTGTGTATGGTAAGAAAACGGGTAACACCCCAGACGGTCGTCGTGCTGGCGCGCCGTTCGGACCGGGTGCTAACCCGATGCACGGTCGTGACCAGAAAGGTGCTGTAGCGTCTCTGACTTCCGTTGCTAAACTGCCGTTTGCTTACGCTAAAGATGGTATCTCCTACACCTTCTCTATCGTTCCGAACGCACTGGGTAAAGACGACGAAGTTCGTAAGACCAACCTGGCAGGTCTGATGGATGGTTACTTCCACCACGAAGCATCCATCGAAGGTGGTCAGCACCTGAACGTTAACGTGATGAACCGTGAAATGCTGCTCGACGCGATGGAAAACCCGGAAAAATATCCGCAGCTGACCATCCGTGTATCTGGCTACGCAGTACGTTTCAACTCGCTGACTAAAGAACAGCAGCAGGACGTTATTACTCGTACCTTCACTCAATCTATGTAATTAGATTTGACTGAAATCGTACAGTAAAAAGCGTACAATAAAGGCTCCACGAAAGTGGGGCCTTTTTTAGCAAGAGAGCCTTTTTTGTCAGCTATCTATACTTTAAGGTAACTGCCAAAACAGACTCGACGTAGCCTTCGAGCTGCGCACCAACACGGCCTCAGATGGGCCACATCTGGAGAAACACCGCAATGTCAGTTATTGGTCGCATTCACTCCTTTGAATCCTGTGGAACCGTAGACGGTCCAGGTATTCGCTTTATCACCTTTTTCCAGGGCTGCCTGATGCGCTGCCTGTATTGTCATAACCGCGACACCTGGGACACGCATGGCGGTAAAGAAGTTACCGTTGAAGATTTAATGAAGGAAGTGGTGACCTATCGCCACTTTATGAACGCTTCCGGCGGCGGCGTTACCGCATCCGGTGGTGAAGCAATCCTGCAAGCCGAGTTCGTTCGCGACTGGTTCCGCGCCTGCAAAAAAGAAGGCATTCATACCTGTCTCGACACTAACGGTTTTGTTCGTCGTTACGATCCAGTAATTGATGAACTGCTGGAAGTGACCGACCTGGTAATGCTTGATCTCAAACAGATGAACGACGAAATCCACCAGAATCTGGTGGGCGTTTCCAACCATCGTACACTCGAGTTTGCTAAATATCTGGCGAACAAAAATGTGAAAGTCTGGATACGTTATGTCGTAGTACCTGGCTGGTCTGACGATGACGATTCAGCTCATCGCCTCGGTGAATTTACTCGCGATATGGGTAACGTCGAAAAAATCGAGCTCCTCCCCTACCATGAGTTAGGCAAACATAAGTGGGTGGCGATGGGCGAAGAGTACAAACTCGACGGTGTGAAACCACCGAAAAAAGAAACCATGGAGCGCGTAAAAGGGATTCTTGAGCAATATGGTCATAAGGTGATGTTCTAAAACATCATATTTCGACCTGGGCCCCTTCCTTTAGTAGTAATGAGTAAATCAGCGTTGAGAACATGCTCGACGCTGATTTACTAGACTTAATTTCCGAGATTTAACCTTCTGATTCTACCTCGTTACCAGTCGGCGTAAGGTATCAGCGGCTG
>NZ_AEJZ01000070.1:0-6723 GCF_000208525.1 Escherichia sp. TW14182 | reverse complement strand
CCACTACATCCACAGAACCTGCCAGCAGGTCTTGCAGTAATGGCGTCATCACCTTCTCTTCGATATTCAGGTGCAGCGTCGGCATCTCTTTTAGCAAATGCAAAATTGCCTGGGATACGCAGTCAGTGGCGACAGGAGAACAACCTATTTTCAGACTGCCGACCAGCCCGCCTTGTTTAAAGCGCGCCAGTTCATGTTGCGATCGCTCCATGTCATTGATTAATCGTTGGGCATGTTGCAATAACAATTTGCCACCTTCGGTCGGACGTAGCCCTTTGCTGTGCCGCTCAAAGAGTGTGAGGCCGATCTCATCTTCGAGTTGTGACAGCCATTTCGACAGCGCAGGCTGAGTGATATTCATCATCCGCGCCACATGGGTCAGATTACCCTGTTCGCCCAGCGCCACCAGCATTTGCAGGTGATGAAGTTTTAATTTCTGCGCCCAGTTTGCCATTTGCCATAACCTCCAGGTTATCTCTCTGCCGAAAATGCCATTGTACATTTCATCTCTTTAATCACAATATCGCAACATATACAAAACAATAGAAACATCTACCTTACCTGCACTGAGGCATTCACTATGACTCAACGACGTGATTTACAAGCACTGATCGATGCCGCTCCGGTCGGCAAGATGCAGTGGCGCGTTATCATCTGCTGTTTTCTGGTGGTAATGCTCGATGGTTTTGACACGGCGGCTATCGGCTTTATCGCTCCCGATATTCGTACTCACTGGCAACTCTCCGCAGGCGATCTCGCGCCGCTGTTTGGCGCGGGTCTGTTGGGATTAACCGCAGGCGCGCTGCTTTGCGGCCCGTTGTCCGATCGCTTTGGTCGTAAACGGGTCATTGAGTTGTGCGTCTTTTTATTTGGTGCGTTAAGTCTTGCCTCTGCTTTTTCACCAGATCTGCAAACACTGGTAATCCTGCGCTTTCTCACCGGGTTAGGTCTTGGCGGCGCAATGCCGAATACCATCACCATGACGTCGGAATATCTGCCAGCTCGTCGTCGAGGCGCGCTGGTAACGCTGATGTTTTGCGGTTTCACGCTGGGGTCAGCCTTTGGCGGGATTGTCAGCGCGCAACTGGTGCCGGTGATTGGCTGGCACGGCATTCTGGTGCTGGGAGGCGTATTACCGCTGATTTTATTTGTCGCGCTGGTGGTGGTTTTGCCGGAATCGCCACGCTGGCAGGTGCGTCGCCAGTTACCGCAGGCGGTAATTGCAAAAACCGTGAGTGCCATGACTCGCGAGCGTTATGTCGATACCCACTTTTATCTCAATGAACCAGCCGCTATTGCCAAAGGCAGCATTCGCCAGTTGTTTGCCGGGCGTCAGTTAACCATCACGTTGATGCTGTGGGTCGTTTTCTTCATGAGCCTGCTGATCATTTACCTGCTCTCAAGCTGGATGCCGACGTTGCTTAACCATCGTGGTATCGACCTGCAACATGCGTCCTGGGTCACCGCCGCATTCCAGATTGGCGGCACGTTGGGCGCGCTGGCGCTGGGCGTACTGATGGATAAATTCAATCCTTTCCGCGTGTTGGCGCTGAGCTATGCCATAGGCGTTGTATGCATCGTGATGATTGGCTTAAGTCAGGACGGATTATGGCTGATGGCACTGGCTGTCTTTGGCACTGGCATTGGTATCAGCGGATCGCAAGTGGGGCTGAACGCGCTGACCGCCACGCTCTACCCGACACAAAGTCGCGCCACGGGCGTGAGCTGGTCAAACGCCGTCGGCCGCTGCGGCGCGATTGTCGGTTCGCTTTCTGGCGGCGTGATGATGGCGATGAATTTCTCTTTCGACACTCTGTTTTTCATTATCGCTGTGCCTGCGGCGATCAGTGCGGTGATGTTAACGCTGCTGATTACCGTCGTTCGCCAGTCGACCTCTGTCCCTGACTCACTGCCTCGCGCAGGCGTTGTGAACGAATAAGGAGCATCTCAATGACTGATAACAATCAAAATAGCCGCGAGCAATTTTATCAGCATATTTCCGGGCAAAACCTGACCCCGCTGTGGGAGTCGTTGCACCATCTGGTGCCGAAAACGCCCAACGCTAATTGCGCGCCAGCGTACTGGAATTATCAGGAGATCCGCCCGTTGTTGCTGGAAAGTGGCAGCCTGATTGGCGCGAAAGAGGCGGTGCGTCGCGTACTGGTGCTGGAAAACCCGGCGCTGCGCGGTCAGTCCTCTATTACCGCCACCTTGTATGCCGGTTTGCAACTGATCATGCCAGGCGAAGTGGCACCAAGCCATCGTCATAACCAGTCGGCGCTGCGTTTTATTGTTGAAGGTAAAGGCGCATTTACCGCCGTTGATGGCGAACGCACGCCAATGAATGAGGGCGATTTTATCCTGACCCCGCAGTGGCGCTGGCACGATCACGGTAATCCTGGCGACGAACCGGTTATCTGGCTGGATGGACTGGATCTGCCATTAGTGAACACTCTGGGCTGCGGTTTTGCCGAAGATTATCCGGAAGAGCAACAACCGGTAACGCGCAAAGAGGGGGATTATCTGCCGCGTTATGCCGCCAATATGTTGCCGCTGCGCCATCAGACGGGGAACTCCTCGCCGATCTTTAACTACCGTTATGATCGCAGCCGCGAAGTGCTGCACGATTTAACCCGCCTGGGCGATGCCGATGAGTGGGATGGCTACAAAATGCGCTACGTCAACCCGGTCACTGGCGGGTATCCGATGCCGTCGATGGGCGCTTTCCTGCAACTGTTGCCGAAAGGGTTCGCCTCCCGCGTGGCGCGCACAACTGACAGCACCATCTACCACGTGGTGGAAGGCGGCGGGCTGGTCACTATCGGCAATGAAACCTTCACCTTTAGTGCAAAAGATATCTTCGTGGTGCCGACCTGGCACGGCGTGTCATTCCAGACCACGCAAGATACCGTTTTATTTAGTTTTTCGGACAGACCGGTACAAGAAGCCCTGGGGCTGTTCCGCGAAGCGCGTTATTAATTTGGGAGAGAAAAAATGACTCAATATGTATTCGAACCGCAAGCGCCCGTTACCGTACCGGTTGTTGGCAGTGATGAACAATTCCCCGTGCGTCGCGTTTACTGTGTCGGACGTAACTATGCTGCCCACGCCCGCGAAATGGGCTTCGATCCGGATCGTGAACCGCCATTCTTCTTCTGCAAACCAGCGGATGCCGTTGTTCCGGTTGCCGCAGGCGAAACGCTGGCGCTGCCGTATCCGGCACAGACTGATAACTACCATTATGAAATTGAACTGGTGGTGGCGATTGGCAAAAAGGGCAGCGATATCCCGCTGGAAAACGCCCACGAATATGTCTGGGGTTATGCCACGGGGCTTGATATGACCCGTCGCGATCGTCAAATGGAAATGCGCCAGATGGGACGCCCGTGGGAAATCGGCAAAGCGTTTGATCTCTCTGCGCCGATCGCGCCGCTGCACAAAGCCAGCGAAACCGGCGGTATTGAGAACGCGCCAATCTGGTTACAGGTTAACGGCGAAGATCATCAGCGCAGCGATATTCGTCATCTCATCTGGTCAGTGAATGAAACCATCAGCTACCTGTCCGGCTTCTTTGAACTGCAACCGGGCGATCTGATCTTCACCGGCACGCCGGAAGGTGTTGGCCCGGTGGTGAAAGGCGATGTGATCACGGGCAACGTCGAGGGTTTAACCCCTATCGCGGTGAAGATTGTCTGAGGTGCAAGATGAAGCTGTACAGTTTTTTTAATAGTTCAGCGTCGTACCGGGTGCGTATCGCGCTGGCGCTAAAGGGTATCGATTACCAGACCGAAGGGGTGAATATCCGCATTGGTCAGCAAAACGAACTGGCCTACCGGCGGATGAATCCGGTCGGGCTGGTGCCGACGCTGCTGACCGATGATGGCGAGTCACTCGGTCAATCGCTGGCGATAATTGACTGGCTGGATCGTCATTATCCACAAGTTCCGCTGTTGCCGCAGGAAGAACCGGCTCGCAATAAAGTCCTGGAAATTGTTTATGCCATCGCTTGCGACATTCATCCTCTGAATAATTTGCGTGTGCTGCGCTACCTGACCGAAGAACTGAACGTCAGTGAAGAAGAGAAAAAACGCTGGTATGCGCACTGGATCCAGCAAGGGTTAAGCGCGGTGGAACAACTGCTGCGCCAGAGCCAGTCGGGGCAATTTTGTGTGGGCGAGACGCCGACGCTGGCAGACTGCTGCCTTGTCCCACAGTGGGCAAATGCGTTACGCATGAACTGCGACCTGAGTGCATATCCGCGCTGTAAAGTGGTGTACGACGCCTGCACGCAGCTGCCAGCATTTATAGCTGCCGCGCCAGAAAATCAACAAGATAAAATTTCAGCCTGACCAGGAGAAGCATAATGACGAAAGTGACACGCGCAGTAATTGTGGGAGGCGGGATCGGCGGTGCGGCAACTGCGCTGTCACTGGCCCGCCTGGGGATCAAAGTCGTGCTGCTGGAAAAGGCACATGAAATCGGTGAGATTGGCGCAGGCATCCAGTTGGGGCCAAACGCGTTTTCGGCGCTGGACAGTCTTGGCGTCGGGGAAATTGCCCGTCAGCGCGCGGTGTTTACCGATCACATCACCATGATGGACGCAGTAAACGCCGAAGAGGTGGTGCGCATTGAAACCGGGCAGGCCTTTCGTGACCATTTTGGCGGCCCTTACGCGGTGATCCATCGCGTTGATATCCATGCCTCGGTGTGGGAAGCGGTACTGACGCATCCGGACGTCGAATATCACACCTCCACACAGGTGGTGGATATTCGTGAGACGGAAGACGATGTCACCGTTTTTGACGATCGCGGCAATAGCTGGAGCGGCGATATTCTGATTGGCTGTGATGGCGTGAAGTCAGTGGTGCGTCAGAGCTTATTAGGCGATGTGCCGCGCGTTACCGGGCATGTGGTCTACCGTGCGGTTATCGATTGTGCCGATATGCCGGAAGATTTGCGTATCAACGCGCCGGTACTGTGGGCGGGGCCGCACTGTCACCTGGTGCATTACCCTTTGCGCGGCGGCAAGCAGTATAACCTGGTGGTGACATTCCACAGTCGCCAGCAGGAAGAGTGGGGCGTGAAGGATGGCAGCAAAGAGGAAGTGCTCTCCTATTTTGAAGGCATTCATCCACGCCCGCGCCAGATGCTGGATAAACCGACGTCATGGCGACGCTGGTCAACTGCCGACCGCGAACCGGTGGCGAAGTGGGGAACGAAGCGCATAACGCTGGTGGGCGATGCGGCGCATCCGGTGGCGCAATATATGGCGCAGGGTGCCTGTATGGCACTGGAAGACGCGGTGACGCTCGGTAAGGCGCTGGCAGAATGTGACGGCGATGCGGCACAAGCCTTTGCGCTGTATGAGTCGGTACGTATTCCACGCACCGCGCGCATCGTCTGGTCAACCCGTGAAATGGGGCGGGTATACCACGCTGCGGGGGTCGAACGCCAGGTACGTAACCTGCTGTGGAAAGGGAAATCGCAGGCAGAGTTTTATCGTGGTATGGAGTGGCTGTACGGCTGGAAAGAAGATAACTGTCTGCAACCACGCTGAGCACTTTAATCCGTTGACCGGAGGCGCTACCATAGCGCCTCATTTTTTTGCGGGTGATGATATGCGTGTACTACTGGCGCCGATGGAGGGTGTGCTTGACTCTCTGGTGCGTGAATTGCTGACCGAAGTTAACGACTACGATCTGTGCATCACCGAATTTGTCCGCGTGGTCGATCAACTGCTGCCGGTAAAAGTCTTTCATCGCATTTGCCCTGAACTACAAAATGCCAGTCGAACGCCATCCGGTACGCTGGTGCGGGTACAACTGCTGGGGCAGTTCCCACAATGGCTGGCGGAAAATGCCGCTCGTGCGGTGGAGTTAGGCTCCTGGGGCGTGGATCTCAATTGCGGCTGCCCATCGAAAACGGTTAACGGTAGCGGCGGCGGGGCGACGTTACTCAAAGATCCCGAGCTCATCTACCAGGGGGCAAAAGCGATGCGCGAAGCTGTACCGGCGCATTTGCCCGTCAGCGTGAAAGTGCGGCTTGGCTGGGACAGCGGCGATAAGAAGTTTGAAATTGCCGATGCTGTTCAACAGGCTGGCGCCACGGAACTGGTGGTGCATGGGCGGACAAAAGAGCAGGGCTACCGTGCGGAGCATATTGACTGGCAGGCGATTGGCGAAATTCGCCAGCGGCTGAATATTCCGGTGATTGCCAACGGTGAAATCTGGGACTGGCAGAGTGCGCAACAATGTATGGCGATGAGCGGCTGCGACGCGGTAATGATTGGTCGCGGGGCGCTGAATATTCCCAACCTGAGCCGGGTGGTAAAATATAACGAACCGCGAATGCCGTGGCCGGAGGTGGTTGCTTTGCTGCAAAAATATACCCGTCTGGAAAAGCAGGGCGATACCGGGCTATATCACGTCGCGCGAATTAAACAGTGGTTGAGTTATTTGCGTAAAGAATACGATGAAGCAACGGAATTATTTCAGCATGTTCGGGTGTTGAATAATTCCCCTGATATTGCAAGGGCTATTCAGGCAATTGATATAGATAAGCTGCGATAATAGTGGAATCGCAGCATATTAGAGACAATAAATCGCTTATTCAGCTTCATCATTTTGTTGCGCTCCTTTCATGAGCTAAGCCATATATCACAACTGGCGCAAGGAGCGCGCAGGGGGCGACCAATCGCCGCCGCCCCCTGCACCCCCGGGCTCT
>NZ_AEJZ01000071.1:0-11759 GCF_000208525.1 Escherichia sp. TW14182 | reverse complement strand
ACACTATCAGTAAGTTGGAGTCACTACCATATGAACATGTTCAGGAGGATAAGGATGGGGAGTGTTAAACAAAGAGAGGAGAATGAGTGCTTGCCTGTGCCTACTATTTTAATGGCGCAGATTAATCTTAATCATCAATAAATAAGTGTTTATTAGAAATAAAGCCGGACGCGTTATCCGCGCCCGGCTTAACTATTAAGTATTGTCTTTCACCTTCTGACTTGCGCCATTGGTTTTTACAGAAGCAATTCCGACTTCGCGTGATTGAGCGGTGGCATACATCTGGCTGGAACCGATTATCTGATGATTGCCAGCTTTCAGATTGAAATAAAATTTGCCGTTGCTCGCTGTTTTTTTCTCATAGCGTTCGTCCTGCGGGCTGTTGCTTTGCACCGAGGCAATGCCCTTTTCCGCAGCGGCTTTTGAGGTATACAGTTCGCTGGTGAGAATGATCTCGCCATTGCCCGCTTTTAGCACAAACCGGAACTGATTTTCACTGCTCTTATTGAGTTCAAACCAACCAGCCATAATGACTCCTTGATTGAAATTGCGTATCGAAAACAGTATGTAACGATTTAAGTATGGGTGATATTCAGTTGACTGCCAATCAGGGGAATACCCTCTAAAGGGTGGGGGAGATTACTGATAAATATGCAGGAATCTGAATGCGGATACGGTGTTATCCCTCTCCTTTCAGAGAGGGGCATGACGGGTTAATAAACAGGAAATTTTGCCCTCGCCAGGGCAACGATACATTAAACGATACGACAGGCGTCAGCTTCCCAGCGGTAACCGACACCGTAAACGGCACGGATAAATGACTGCTCTTCGTCCAGCGACTCCAGTTTACGGCGCAGGTTTTTAATGTGGCTGTCGATGGTGCGGTCGGTTACCACGCGGTAATCGTCATAAAGATGATTGAGTAATTGCTCGCGGGAGAATACTTTTCCCGGTTCATGGGAGAGGGTTTTCAAAAGACGAAATTCTGCAGGCGTCAGATCAAGCATTTTGCCACGCCATGAAGCCTGAAAACGACCTTCGTCGATAATCAACGGGCTTTCGGCATCCTGTTGCTGCAACTCGCGCTGCGGTTTGCAGCGGCGCAAAATGGTCTTAACACGCGCCACCACTTCCCGTGGGCTGTACGGTTTGCAGATGTAGTCATCGGCGCCAATCTCCAGCCCCAGCAAACGGTCGATTTCTTCGATTTTTGCCGTAACCATCACGATGGGGACATCGGAAAAACGACGAATTTCCCGGCAAAGTGTCAGACCATCAGTGCCTGGTAGCATCAGATCCAACAGGATCAGATCCGGTGGGGTCTGCCGCACATACGGCAGTACCTGATCACCGTGACTGATAAGGGTCGGCGCATAGCTCGCAGCACGCAGATAATCAATGAGCAACTGCCCCAGCTTCGGTTCATCTTCCACGATCAAAATACGCGGTGTGTTTTCGTCGATTGGTAACTCGGTCATACTTCTCTCTGTAAATCCCGTTCCAGCGGTAACTCTACTGTAATGCTTACCCCGCCAAAAGGCGAATGAGTGGCAACAATGCGACCACTGTGCGCTTCAACAATGTTAAGGCAAATCGCCAGTCCCAGGCCGGAACCGCCGCTGGCACGGTTGCGGGAACCTTCGGTGCGGTAAAAACGCTCAAACAATTTTTGCAGTTGTTCGTCGCTGACGCCCGGCGCACTGTCGGCAAAGGTCAGGCGCACCGTTTTATCGCGCTGTTCGGCGGAGATTTGCAGGCTGCCGCCGCTGTCTGTGTAACGTAGACTGTTTTCCAGTAAATTATTGAATAACTGCATTAAACGGTCGCGATCGCCAAACACGGTGATGCTATCCGGCAGGGAAAATTGCAGCTTCAGGCCACGGCTGGCGAAACGTTCACGAAAAGCGCCGCCGGCCACTTCCAGCAGCGGGATCAAATCTACCGGTGCTTTTTGATAGGCGAGAGCGCCTTCATCTGACATCGACAGTTGATGCAGGTCATCCACCAGTTTGGTCAGTGTACCGACCTCCGCCTGTAAAGAAGCCACAGTCTCCGGTGTGAACTTACGCACGCCATCCTGAATAGCTTCCAGTTCTCCGCGCAGTACTGCTAAAGGCGTGCGCAGTTCGTGAGAGATATCAGCCATAAAATCGCGGCGCATCTGTTGGTTTTTCTCCAGCGTGCTGGCGAGCTGGTTGAAGTCTTGTGCCAGTTTGCCCAGTTCATCTTCACTGGTGGGCGTCACGCGGGTTGTGAAATCGCCCGCCGCAAGTTTGTGCGTGCCATCCACCAGCCGTTTCACTGGAGCGAGCAAACCGCGCGCCAGTGGGAATGTCGCCAGCGCCGCCAGTAAGGTAGATAAAGCGACAATCAGCCAACTGGTTTGCCGCTGTTGTTTATCGAAATTGATATCGGTATTGCGGGTTAACCGTTCAACGGGTGAGGCGATCACCGCGCCAACTTCAACACCATTGACCAGAATAGGGCGCCTTGTACCGTCCGGTGGAATGGGAGAGCGTGGGCCAACCAGCACTTTGTTGTTTTGATCGACCACCCAGAACTGAGTACGCCAGCCGTGTGGCGGCATACCGGGACCCGGTTTGTCTTCATTATTATCATGTTCAAATGAGCGCAGTATCTGAAATACAAAACGATCGTTATTACGCAGAAAGCGCCAGTTACCGTGCTGGGCGTACTGCTCGCCAAGTGCATCTCCGAGCATTTGCAGCCGCTGTTCATTACCATGCTTAATGTAATCGATAAAGCCGCGCTCAAAACTGATCCGTACTGCCCAGTGCATCGTTATCAATAACACAATGCAGGTGGCGAAGATCGCCAGAAACAGTTTGCCGGTAATGCCGGGTCGCCAGAACTTCATTGCGCGCTCCTTTTTCTCCGCGAAATAGCCACGTTTTGATGCGTATCGTTCGGAACTCTGGCAAAGATGAACGCCGGAAGGGCGATGAGAAACGCCATGCTAAGCCAGGTGTACATAAAGACGGTTTGTGTGGTGCCGATGTCAACGCTGACATGTTGGGAGCCAAAAAGACCCAGCAGCAGCCCGGCGATGGTCACACCGATACTCATCGACAATTGCATAATCATCGACAGCAGGCTGTTGCCGCTGCTCGCCAGATTGTCTGGTAGATCTTTCAGCGTCAGGGTGTTCATGGAGGAGAAACGCGTTGAGTTGACCATTCCTTGTAAAAACAGAACGAATGGCAAAACGTAGTACCAGCCAAGCATCGCGGTGGCCATAAACAGCAATGTGACCAGCGACAGACCCAGCGTGGTTGCCTCCAGCACCCGACGATAACCAAAGCGGTTAACCACCTGCACCACAATACGTTTCATTCCCATGCTGCCGAGCACCATGGGGATCATCATCAGTCCGGCATGGAACGGCGAAAAACCGAGGCCGATTTGCAGGAAAACCGGCGTCATAAAGGGCAACATACCGCTGCCAATACGTCCGGCAAAACTTCCCGCCAGACCCAGCGAAAAGGTGCGGGTGCGGAACAGTTTCAGACTGAAAAGGGCGCGGTTGTTATTTCTGGCGTGCAGCAGATAAAGCACCAGTGCCACTACGCCAACCGCCACCAGGCCGACAATCGCCAGCGGCGAAAGTCCTGTGCCTTTACTGCCATCCAGCGCCAGCGTTAACACTGCCATGCCAACCGCCAGCAACAGAAAGCCGGAGAGATCGAAGCGCCGCGTCTGCATGGTGTAGTTTGGCATTAACATTAGCGTGGCGATCGCACCGATAATCCCCACCGGAATGTTGATCAAAAAGATCCAGTGCCACGACGCGTACTCCACCAGCAGACCGCCAAGCGCCGGACCGAGCAGCGGGCCGACCTGACCGGGCAGCGTGACAAAGGTCATCGCCGCCATATATTGCTCGCGCGGAACAATTTTCATCACCGTTAGCCTGCCGACCGGCACCATCATCGCACCGCCTACGCCCTGTAACGCACGTGCCAGCAACAGTTCATTAAGGGTGCCGGAAAGCGCGCAAAACAGCGAACCGAGGGTAAACAGCACGATAGCGGTAAAGAAAATATTGCGCACGCCGACTTTGTCCGCCAGCCAGCCGCTGGCAGGCAGCATCACCGCCACGGTCAGCACATAAGAGACAATGACCATGTGCATATGCAGCGGGCTTTCCCCCAGGCTTTGCGCCATTGAGGGAAGGGCGGTGTTGACGATGGTGGTGTCCAGCGACTGCATAAAGAAGCCGAAAGCCACAATCCACAATTGCCAGCGGGTGCTGTCAGGAAGATCTGTCATTTACTCGGTTACCGTTTCTTTAGATTTTCGCGAAAAACGCAGCCGCAGACGGTCGAAAAAAAGATACACCACCGGCGTGGTATATAGCGTCAGGAGCTGACTCATTACCAGACCGCCGACAATAGTGATCCCTAATGGTTGACGCAGTTCCGAGCCGTCGCCGCCAGATAACACCAGCGGCAGCGCACCAAACAGCGCCGCCAGGGTAGTCATCATAATCGGACGAAAACGCAGCAGACAGGCCTGGAAAATGGCTTCCTGCGGCGTCAGATTTCCATTCCTTTGAGCTTCGAGCGCAAAATCGACCATCATGATGGCGTTTTTCTTCACAATGCCGATTAATAACATGATCCCTATCAGGGCGATTAAGCTGAACGGGGCATTGAACAGCTCCAGCGCCAGCAGCGCCCCAACGCCCGCCGAGGGTAGGGTGGAGAGAATGGTCAGCGGGTGCACGTAGCTCTCGTACAACATTCCCAGCACGATATAGACCGTGGCGATCGCCGCGATAATCAGGATCACCTGCGAGTTCATCGTCTCCTGGAACACCTGCGCCGTTCCGGCAAAACTGCCGCGCACCGTCGAAGGCACGCCAAGCTGCGTCATCGCACGATCGATTGCCGCACTGGCGTCCGAAAGCGATTTCCCGGTCGGCAGGTTGAACGAGATGGTCGAGGCCGCCGATAATCCCTGATGATTCACCGACAGCGGCGCGTTTGCCGGTTGCCATTTGGCGAAATACGACAACGGGATCGCTTTGCCTTCGTTATTAATGACGAACATTTTTTCCAGCGCGCTGATGTCCTGGGTATAGCGCGGATCCACTTCCATCACCACTTTATACTGGTTCATTGGCTGGTAAATGGTCGAGATTTGCCGCTGACCAAAGGCGTTATTCAGCAGGCTGTTGGCGGCCTGCACATCGATCCCCAGCCGCGCCATCGTGTCGCGATCGTAAACCAGGTTCATCTCCGCGCCGTTATCCTGCTGGTCGGAGTTAACGTCCGCCAGTTCCGGCAACGTTGCCAGTTTTTTGCGGATTTTCGGCTCCCATTCGCGCAGCGCCGCCAGGTCGTCGGATAACAACGTGTACTGGTAGCTGGCGTTCGACTGACGCCCACCAACGCGAATATCCTGCACGGCCATCAGGAACAGATTCGCCCCCGGTTCTTTCGCCAGTTTTACGCGCAGACGGTCGATAATTTGCTGCGCCGTTTCGCTGCGTTCGTCGCGTGGCTTGAGGGTGATAAACATCATTCCGCTGTTAACCCGCGAACCACCGGTAAAGCCGGTGACATTATCCACTGCCGGATCGTCACGGATAATTTTCATAAAATCCTGCAACTTACCGCGCATTGCCTGAAACGAAATGCTCTGATCCGCCTGTATCCCGCCCATCAGCACGCCGGTGTCCTGCTCCGGGAAGAAGGTTTTCGGGATCGAGATATACAGCCAGATATTGAGCGCAATGGTGCCAAGCAGCACCACGCCAACCAGACGGGTATGATTGAGCACCCATTTCAGCGACTTGCCGTAGCCTTGTTGCAGGGCTACCAACATGCGACCAAAACCACGCAGTCGCTTTTGCTCACGCGGCTTGCTGGCTTTTAGCATCCAGCCGCACATCATCGGCGTTAATGTCAGAGAAACCAGCAACGAAATACCAATGGCGACAGAAAGCGTCACGGCAAACTCGCGTAACAGTCGGCCCGGCAATCCGCCCATCAACAGCAGCGGCAGGAACACCGCCACCAGTGACAGACTCATCGACAGCACCGTAAAGCCGACTTCGCGAGTACCTTGCAGCGCGGCCTGTAGCGGTTTCATCCCCGCTTCCAGATGACGGGCAATGTTTTCCAGCACCACGATGGCGTCATCCACGACAAAGCCTGTGGCGATGGTGAGCGCCATCAGCGACAGGTTATTGAGACTGAATCCGCACAGATACATCGCCGCAAACGTACCAATCAGCGAAACGGGCACCGCAACGGCGGGAATAATGGTGGCGCGACCTGAGCGCAGGAACAAAAAGACCACCAGAATCACCAGTGCCACCGAGATAATCAGCGTTTGCTCGACTTCTTCCAGCGAGGCGCGAATGGTAGGGGAGCGATCCTGGGCAATTTGCAGATCAATCGCCGCCGGAATGGTCTCCTGCAACTCCGGTAATTTTGCCCGGATGCTGTCAACCGTCTGGATAATATTGGCTTCCGGCAGCTTGCGGATCATCAGCAAAATAGCCGGTTTGGCGTTGGTCATCCCGGCGTTGCGCACATCTTGTACAGAGTCGGTCACCGTCGCCACATCGCCCAGACGAACCGCGCCGCCGTTGTTGTAATGAATAATCAGCGGCTGATATTCAGCGGCGGTTTTCAGTTCATCGTTGGTCTGGATCTGCCAGCGGTGAGTACCATCCTCCAGCGCCCCCTGCGGTTTACGCACGTTGGCATTGCTGATGGCGGTGCGCACATCGTCCAGCGATACGCCCTGATTAAACAGCGCCTGCGGATTCAGCCCGACGCGCACGGCGGGCAGCGAGCTGCCGCCGACATCGACATCACCGACGCCGTCGATTTGCGCAATCGTCGGAGCCAGCTGCGTCGAGGCGAAATCGTACAGTTCACCCTGGGAATAAGTATCGGACGTCAGCGTCAGGATCATAATTGGCGTATCCGACGGGTTTGCTTTGCGATAGGTCGGGCGGCTGGGCATCCCGCTGGGCAGCAAACTTTGTGCGGCGTTGATCGCCGCCTGCACATCGCGCGCCGCGCCGTTGATATCCCGGTCAAAATCAAACTGCAAAATAATGCGCGTGCTGCCGAGCGAACTGCTGGAGGTCATTTCACTGACCCCGGCAATACGCCCAAGCGAGCGTTCCAGTGGCGTGGCAACGGAAGACGCCATTGTCTCTGGCGACGCACCGGGCAGCGAGGCGCTGACCATAATCACCGGAAAATCGACCTGCGGCAGCGGGGCGACCGGCAGCATACGGAAGCCCAGTATGCCGCACAGGGTAATGGCAACCGACAGTAAAATCGTCGCCACCGGGCGGTAAATGAAGAGGGCAAAAAACTTCACTTACGCCTCCTCTTCATGACGGGCAAAGCGGCTTTTTGCCCACAATGCCAGACGGTCGAACAGCAGATAAATCACCGGCGTGGTAAACAGTGTCAGCACCTGGCTGACAACCAGACCACCGACCATGCCGATGCCTAACGGACGGCGCAGTTCCGCGCCGACTCCGGTACTTAACATCAGCGGCAGCGCGCCAAGCAGTGCCGCCAGAGTGGTCATCAGGATCGGACGAAAACGCAACAGACAAGCCTGGTAGATTGCATCGCGCGGCGACATGCCTTGCTCACGCTCAGCAGCCAGCGCGAAGTCGATCATCATGATGGCGTTCTTCTTCACGATACCGATCAGCAAAATAATGCCGATAATCGCAATCACATCCAGTTCGCTACCGGCAATCATTAATGCCAGCAGCGCGCCGACCCCTGCGGTGGGTAGCGTCGAGAGAATGGTGATCGGGTGAATAAAGCTCTCGTACAGAATGCCGAGCACGATATACATCGCCACCACCGCCGCGACAATCAGCCAGACAGTGCTGCCAAGCGCCGACTGGAAGGCGAGGGTGCTGCCCTGGAACTGCGTGGTGATATCCACCGGTAGATTCAGCGTCTTTTCGGTGTCCATAATCGCCTGCACCGCATCGCCCAGCGAATAGTTATCCGGCACGTTAAAGGAGATGGTCGTTACCGGGAACTGATCCAGATGGTTGATGGAGAGCGGCGCAAAACGCTGCTCAATTTTGGCAATTGAGCTTAACGGCACCACGCCACCGTCGCTGCTGGTCAGGCGAATGGTATCCAGCGCCGCGAGGCCTGGGGTATTTTCGGTGTTATGTTCCAGCACCACGCGATACTGGTTAGCCTGAGTATAAATAGTGGAAATCAGCCGCTGACCAAACGCGTTGTACAGGGCGTTATCGACATCCGCCATGCTGATCCCCAGACGGCTGGCGCTGTCGCGATCAACATTGACATACGCCACCAGCCCTTTGTCCTGCCAGTCGCTGGAGACATCAGAAAGCTGTGGCAGTTGCTGGAGTTTTTCCATGAGCTGCGGCACCCAGGTGCTGAGCGCATCCAGTGACGTGGCCTGCAAGGTAAACTGGTACTGGGTGCGGCTGACCTGGGTATCGATGGTCAGATCCTGCGTCGGTTGCAGGAAGAGATCGACGCCCGGCACTTTATCCACCGCCGTTTGCAGACGGGCGATGACTTTTTGCACCCGATCATCACGTTCCTCCAACGGTTTGAGGTTGATCTGCAAACGCGCACTGTTCAGCGACGGGTTAGTGCCATCAACGCCAACAAATGAGGTCAAACTTTGCACTGCCGGATCCTGCAAAATCACGTCCGCGACCTGGCGTTGCCGCTGGGCCATATTGGCAAAGGAGCTGGATTGCGGTGCCTGCAAAGTGCCCTGAATAATGCCGTTGTCCTGCACCGGGAAGAAGCCTTTCGGAATGAACACCCACAGCAGCACACTAAGCAGCAGGGTGCTGAGCGCCACGCTTAAAGTCAGCCACGGATGATTCAGCACCTTCGCCAGTCCACGACCATAGGCGGCGATTATCCTGTCGAATATTTTCTCCGAGGCACGGGAGAATCGGTTCTGTTTACGCAGCGACTCCTGGCTGAGCATCCGCGCGCACATCATCGGTGTCAGGGTCAGCGACACCACCGCTGAGATCAAAATCGCTACCGCCAGGGTAATGGCAAACTCGCGGAACAGTCGCCCGACGATATCGCCCATAAACAGCAGTGGGATCAACACCGCAATCAGCGAGAAGGTCAGCGAGATAATGGTAAAGCCGATTTCACCAGCGCCTTTGAGCGCCGCCGCCAGCGGTTTTTCGCCTTTTTCGATATAGCGTGAAATGTTCTCGATCACCACGATGGCGTCATCGACCACGAATCCGGTGGCGATGGTCAACGCCATCAGCGTCAGGTTATTGATCGAAAAATCGAGAAACACCATAACCGCGAAAGTGCCGATTAACGACAGCGGTACAGCAACACCGGGAATGATGGTCGCCGGAATATTGCGCAAAAACAGGTAGATAATCATGACTACCAGCGCGATAGCCATTATCAATTCAAACTGGGTATCGTCGACCGATGCGCGGATGTTGGTGGTGCGATCGGAAAGCACCGTTACTTTTACCGATTTCGGCAAACTTTCGGTGAGTTGTGGCAGCATCTGCCGGATGCTGTCGGCGGTAGAGATAATGTTAGCACCGGGCTGGCGCTGAACATTCATCACTATGGCCTGTTCTTTGTTCGCCCACGCGCCGAGCCAGCTGTTTTCTGCACCTTGCTCTACAGTTGCGACATCGCCCAGACGAATCGGCGCGCCGTTCTGGTAGGCGATGATTAGCTGGCGATACTCTTCTGCGGATTGCATCTGGTCGTTCGCCGACAGCGTGACCGCGCGGGAAGGGCCGTCGAGGCTACCTTTGGCTGAGTTAACGTTAGCGCCAGTAATGGCGGTGCGCACGGTTTCGCTGGTTAGTCCAAGAGCGGCAATCGCCTGGGCGTTAAGTTTGACACGAACAGCCGGACGCTGACCGCCGGAAAGCGTCACCAGCCCGACGCCGGAAATCTGCGAGATTTTCTGCGCGACGCGGGTTTCCACCATATCTTCCACCTGCGTCATCGGCATGGCGGTTGAGGTGACAGCGAGTGTCATGATTGGCGGATCTGCCGGGTTCACTTTGCTGTAAACCGGCGGGTTAGGCAGGTCGCTCGGCAACAGGTTAGTGGCGGCGTTAATCGCGGCCTGCACTTCCTGCTCGGCGACATCCAGCGGTAATGTTAGCTGGAACTGCAAGGTGATAACTGACGCGCCGCCGGAACTCTGCGATGACATCTGTTTCAGGCCAGACATCTGCCCAAACTGGCGTTCGAGCGGCGCGGTAACGGCAGAGGTCATGACATCCGGGCTGGCGCCGGGGTAGAGCGTGACCACCTGAATAGTCGGGTAGTCCACTTCCGGCAGCGCCGAAACGGGCAGGGCGCGATAGCCGATAATCCCGGCGAGTAAGATCGCCACCATCAGCAGCGTGGTGGCGACAGGGCGCATAATAAACAGGCGCGACGGGCCGCCTGTGCTGCTCGGAGGTAACACCTGCATCAGGAGCGCACTCCTTTTTTCGCGTATTCACGGCTGGTGGCTTTCTCTTCCGGCGAGGTGGCGATCTGGGCTTCCACCACTTCCACTTTCGCTCCTTCAGTCAGGCGATCAATGCCGTCTGTTACTACGCGATCGCCTGCGGAAATACCCGCGCGGATCACCACTTTCTGACTGTCCTGAATGCCCGGCGTCACCAGATGTTTGCTGACTTTGTTTTCGCTATTCAGCACCCAGACAAAATGGCCTTCGTTGCCCATTTGCAGGGCGGCGGTGGGGATCACCACGGCGTTTTGTTCGGTGTCCACTAACATGCGTGCGTTAACAAACTGATTGGGAAACAGCGCATCATCCTGATTATTGAAGCGCGCTTTCACTTTAATGGTGCCAGTAGTGGCATCGATTTGGTTATCGAGACTTAACAGCGTGCCTTCACTTAACTTCTTCGAGTTGGTGCGATCCCAGGCTTCAACAACCAGCGGTTTTCCGGCTTTTTGTGCCTGCACAACGGTGGCGATATCGCTTTCCGGCAGGGTGAAGAGCAAATCGATAGGATGCGTCTGGGTGATCACCACAATCCCGCTGGTATCACCACTGGAGATTTGGTTACCGACATCAACCTGCTTCAGGCCAACGCGACCATCGACTGGCGCAGTAATCCGGCTCCAGTCGAGTTGCAGTTGCGCGCTGGCGACGCTTGCTTCATCAGCCTTAATGGTGCCTTCGGTTTCACTGACCAGCGCCTGTTGGGCATCCAGTTCCTGACGGGAAACGAGATTGGTTTTTGCCAGTTGTTGATAACGCGCCAAATCACGGCGCGCGTTGGCAAGTGTGGCTTTATCTTTTGCCAGTTGCCCCTGGGCTTGTGCTAATGCGACTTTGAACTGGCTGGGGTCAATCTCTGCCAGTAAATCGCCTGCTTTGACCTGCTGGCCTTCCTGGAAATGCAACGCCATCAGTTGACCGTCCACGCGGCTG
Source organism: Escherichia sp. TW14182 (assembly GCF_000208525.1). Taxonomy (NCBI): domain Bacteria; kingdom Pseudomonadati; phylum Pseudomonadota; class Gammaproteobacteria; order Enterobacterales; family Enterobacteriaceae; genus Escherichia; species Escherichia sp. TW14182. The sequence goes on along the minus strand of NZ_AEJZ01000071.1, from coordinate 293 downwards.
CGCACCGTAACAGTATTAGCGGCGGTAATAGTGCCAAGTCCGGTGAGATAACGTGGAACGGCCTGTTCAATGGCGGTTGCCGCCTGTACTGGTGCTAAAGGGCCGGAACGCATACCACGGCGACCACCCGCTGGCGGCTGCTGTGCTTGTTTCGTCGCACCTGGGGCTGCGCTCTGGGATTCATTGCGGCCTTGCCAGAACCAGAATGCAGCGATGGCGGCGATAACCACCACGATTACAATTACCCAACGGGATTTATAACTGTCTTTCATCGTTAAGAGTTTCTCTTCCTG
>NZ_AEJZ01000072.1:0-8206 GCF_000208525.1 Escherichia sp. TW14182 | reverse complement strand
AGGTATTCTAACCGACTGAACTACCGCTCCGCGTTTTATTCCGTTGGGAACGAGGCGAATACTACGGATTGCCTCGCCCTTCGTCAATTGTTTTTCTCATCTTTTGAATCGTTTGCTGCAAAAATCGCCCAACTCGCTATTTTTAGCACCTTTTACATGTATTTATGCCCGCCAGAGGCAGCTTCCGCCTTTCTTCTGCACCAGATCGAGACGAGCTTCATGCGCTGCTAGCTCTTCATCCGTCGCAAAAACAACGCGTAACTTACTTGCCTGGCGCACAATGCGCTGAATTGTTGCTTCACCTTGTTGCTGTTGTGTTTCACCTTCCATCGCAAAAGCCATCGACGTTTGGCCACCGGTCATCGCCAGATAAACTTCCGCAAGGATCTGGGCATCGAGTAATGCCCCGTGCAATGTACGCTTGCTGTTATCTATTTCGTAGCGGGCGCATAACGCATCGAGGCTGTTGCGCTTACCAGGAAACATTTTCCTCGCTACCGCAAGGCTATCGGTGACCTTACAGAAGGTATTGGTCTTCGGAATATCGCGCTTGAGCAGCGAAAACTCGTAGTCCATAAAGCCGATATCGAACGCTGCGTTATGGATCACCAGCTCCGCGCCACGAATATAGTCCATGAACTCATCAGCTACTTCGGCAAACGTAGGCTTATCGAGCAAAAACTCATCGGCAATACCATGTACGCCAAAGGCTTCCGGATCCACCAGCCGATCGGGCTTAAGATAAACGTGAAAGTTATTGCCCGTCAGTCGACGGTTCACCACTTCAACGGCACCAATCTCAATGATCTTGTGGCCTTCATAGTGCGCACCAATCTGGTTCATACCGGTGGTTTCGGTATCGAGAACGATCTGGCGTGTAATTGCAGTGCTCATAGCGGTCATTTATGTCAGACTTGTCGTTTTACAGTTCGATTCAATTACAGGAAGTCTACCAGAGATGCTTAAACAGGTAGAAATTTTCACCGATGGTTCGTGTCTGGGTAATCCAGGACCTGGGGGTTACGGCGCTATTTTACGTTATCGCGGACGCGAGAAAACCTTTAGCGCAGGCTACACCCGCACCACCAATAACCGTATGGAGTTGATGGCTGCTATTGTCGCGCTGGAAGCGTTAAAAGAACATTGCGAAGTCATTTTGAGTACCGACAGCCAGTATGTCCGCCAGGGGATTACCCAGTGGATCCATAACTGGAAAAAACGTGGCTGGAAAACCGCAGACAAAAAACCGGTAAAAAATGTCGATCTCTGGCAACGTCTTGATGCCGCGCTGGGACAGCATCAAATCAAATGGGAATGGGTAAAAGGCCATGCCGGACACCCGGAAAACGAACGCTGTGATGAACTGGCTCGTGCTGCGGCAATGAATCCCACGCTGGAAGATACGGGCTATCAAGTCGAAGTTTAAGCCTGTGGTTTACGACATTGCCGGGTGGCACCGACCGCCTGGCGAATTCGCGGTTTGTTTTTACTCTGTTTCATCGGATTTAGCGTTAAAGGAATAGTCCGTTTCCGGGCAACAATAAGTTGTAAGCAACCAAGCGCAGGAATGTGCGTGCTCAATAGTTTTCCACCGTGCTTGTTCCACGGGAGAACATGGAAACGGCTGGCGTGTAGCACTTCAAAATTCAACAAAGAGAGCCAGTCCAGTTGCCGCATCAGAGTAAACATCCGGCTGTTATAGGGCGATGTTTTTCGCAATACCGGCACAAGTTTGCGTAATCCCATTAAACTGATGGGATTGAAGCCGCTAATAACCAGCCAGCCATCATCAATCAATACCCTATCGGCTTCGCGCAATAAACGATGCGGATCGGTGCACCACGGCAATGTATGCGCCAGTAGACAAACATCGACGGATTTATCGGCAAAAGGAAGATGAAGTGGGTCCGCCTGCACCTGGACGGGCATTCCTTGCGCTGAAACATTCACTTGATGAGAAACCGCGCACGCTTCGCAATTGATTTCTGCGCTTAAATTGCCAATCTTAAGCAGATGAAAACCATACATTTTAGCGAACCACGGGTTGAGCTGGCGTTCCAGCGCCTTGCGATAAAGCTCTCCCCAGGGCAAATCGCCCCAGCAATCAGGAGCCACGACAGTTTGGGGGATCCTTGCCGGTTTCATCACAACCTTCCGTTTCGCACTGAGAGGTAATATATGAATCTTAACAGTATTTCCGCCTTTGATGACAATTACATCTGGGTTTTGTCTGATGAAGCAGGTCGTTGCCTGATTGTCGACCCAGGAGAGGCAGAACCCGTATTAAAGGCGATTTCAGCTAACAACTGGCAACCAGTAGCGATTTTCCTCACCCACCATCACCACGATCACGTTGGCGGTGTAAAAGAACTGGTAGAAAAGTATCCGCAAATTGTGGTGTATGGGCCAGAAGAGACACAAGATAAGGGAGCAACGCAGGTAGTCAAAGATGGCGATACTGCCTTCGTTTTGGGGCATGAATTTAGTGTAATTGCTACGCCAGGTCACACTTTAGGACATATCTGTTACTTTAGCGAACCTTATCTATTTTGTGGCGACACTCTGTTTTCTGGCGGTTGCGGTAGACTATTCGAAGGCACTGCATTACAGATGTATCAATCACTTAAAAAATTAAGTAAACTTCCTGACGATACTCTGGTGTGTTGCGCTCACGAATATACTTTATCAAATATGAAGTTTGCTTTGAGCATTCTTCCGCACGATTTGTCTATAAATGATTATTATCGTAAAGTTAAGGAGTTACGGGCAAAAAATCAAATAACACTACCCGTAATTCTGAAAAATGAGCGGCAAAATAATGTTTTTTTGAGAACAGAAGATATTGATTTAATTAATGTAATTAATAAAGAAACATTATTGCAACAACCTGAAGAACGTTTTGCCTGGTTAAGGTCAAAGAAAGATAGATTCTGATAAAACTTTCTTGTCATCAGCTTCGTTCGCCGTTATGATCGGTCGTCTTTTAAGCAACTATTGACACACACATGAAGGCAAAAGCGATATTACTCGCCTCTGTCCTGCTCGTGGGTTGCCAGAGCACTGGTAACGTTCAACAGCACGCACAGAGCCTTTCTGCAGCTGGTCAAGGGGAAGCAGCAAAGTTTACAAGTCAGGCACGATGGATGGACGATGGGACGTCTATCGCGCCGGATGGTGACTTGTGGGCTTTCATAGGCGACGAGCTAAAGATGGGAATTCCGGAAAACGACCGGATTCGCGAACAGAAACAGAAATATTTACGCAATAAGAGCTATCTCCACGATGTAACTTTACGGGCAGAGCCGTATATGTACTGGATAGCCGGGCAAGTTAAAAAACGTAACATGCCTATGGAACTGGTACTACTACCCATAGTGGAGAGCGCTTTTGATCCTCACGCGACGTCTGGCGCCAATGCCGCAGGCATCTGGCAGATCATTCCGAGCACGGGGCGCAATTATGGTTTGAAACAGACCCGCAATTATGACGCGCGTCGCGATGTTGTTGCTTCAACAACTGCCGCGCTGAACATGATGCAGCGTCTGAACAAAATGTTTGACGGCGACTGGCTTCTGACCGTAGCGGCTTATAACAGCGGCGAAGGTCGGGTCATGAAGGCAATTAAAACGAACAAAGCGCGTGGGAAATCCACGGATTTCTGGTCGTTACCGTTGCCGCAGGAAACGAAGCAGTACGTGCCTAAGATGCTGGCATTGAGTGATATTCTCAAAAACAGCAAGCGTTATGGTGTACGTCTGCCGACGACCGATGAAAGCCGTGCTCTGGCGCGTGTACACCTGAGTAGCCCGGTTGAAATGGCGAAGGTTGCAGATATGGCGGGAATTTCCGTCAGCAAACTGAAGACCTTCAACGCTGGCGTGAAAGGCTCCACGCTGGGCGCAAGTGGTCCACAGTACGTGATGGTGCCAAAGAAACATGCAGATCAACTGCGTGAATCTCTGGCTTCAGGCGAAATTGCTGCCGTACAGTCGACACTGGTTGCCGACAATACGCCGCTTAATAGCCGCGTTTACACCGTACGCTCTGGCGACACGCTTTCAAGCATCGCTTCACGTCTCGGCGTAAGCACAAAGAATTTGCAGCAGTGGAACAATCTGCGCGGTTCTAAGCTGAAACCAGGTCAAAGTCTGACAATTGGCGCTGGTAGTAGCGCACAGCGGTTGGCAAACAACAGCGATAGCATTACGTATCGTGTGCGCAAAGGTGATTCGCTTTCAAGCATTGCTAAGCGTCACGGCGTAAACATCAAAGATGTGATGCGCTGGAACAGCGATACTGCGAATCTGCAACCAGGCGACAAGCTGACGTTGTTTGTGAAAAACAACAATATGCCAGATTCCTGACAAACCAGATAACAGAAAGGCACCGATTCCCCCGGTGCCTTTTTTATTTATGCCGCTTTATGTGCTTCAACCATGATGATATCACTGGTGAAAGAGCCATCATTCTGCAAGGCAAAATACGTTTTCACCTCTGTCGATGCGCTCTGTTGGTAAACGCGAATAGCGTCCACTAACACTTCTGGCGTACGCATTCTCGCAATCCACGAAGAGAATTCCAGAGGTAATTTATCGGTGATCACATTATCGACAAGCAGATATGCTTCATTGATTAACGTCAACCACTCACCGCTGGCGTAATTACGCACGTGAGAAGCATCGCGCAATGCTTCTATCGTCTGTAACCAAATATCGCGTACCGGGTGACCCGGAGACATTACGTCCATCACAATCAGCATACCGCCGGGCTTCAAGACCCGATTCACTTCACGCAATGCCGCACCGACATCATGCCAGTGGTGAGCAGAATAACGACTAATAACAATATTAAAGGTGTGATCGGCAAAAGGCAGGCTTTCGGCATACCCCTGGCGGGTGGTGATATTTTTCAGTTGTCGGGTATCTGCAGCCTGTGCAACAACATCCAGCATTTGGGAAGATAAGTCATACGCCACCACTTCCTGCACGTTTTGCGCAGCGACAAAGCTGGCATGTCCTGCTCCACAGCCCATATCAAGTACGCAAGCGTCAGCATACTCTGCCAGACACGCCGCCAGGCGCTGTAAGTCGCGCCCGGATGCATGCACGGCACTGGTTAAATATTCACTGGCCTGCGAGCTAAATTGCTTTTCTACGTGCTCATGGTGGGATTGTGTTGTCATTGCACTGTCCTTTTGTTGTTTGAGTATAAAAAGGCAGCGCCAAACGTTGGTCTGCCCTGTGGCAGACCTGACATACCTTATTTATCAGGCTTGCCGGGACTGAATTCAACGAGTAGCGGATTGTGATCAGAAGCGCGCGTAACCAGTACGGAAGCTTCGCTGACATTCAGACCACGGTAGAAAACAAAATCGAGCGGGCGACCAAACGCCCGGCGGCGCTGATCATCAGTAAAACGCACCTGGCGCAGCGACATTTCTCGCGCAAAGCGATATAACGCGTTCATCCTTCTACGGCTCCAGGCATTGAAATCTCCCGCCATAATGACCGGACCGCTGTGGTGGGCTATCTGATCGCCAATAGGAAGCAACTGCTTGCTATAAACATCCACGCCCAGACTGAAGTTGACCGCATGGATATTGACTACCATCAACAGGCGGGTGTCAGGTAATGGATAGACCGTCACCAGTGCCGATTTCGCCAGACGTAAAATAGGTTCACGTTCGCGTAACGGGCAGCAATACACCGGATGCGCTGCCGAAAGGGTCATTACGCCGGAAGGATGTTGTGGCAGAACAAAAGCGGGCACCTGATCGGCAGCAAGATAGTTAGCGGTCGCAAACTGCACTAACTCTGGCGTTGTCTGCGCTTCCTGCAATAACACCAGATGTGCATCTTTGCCGTAGTTCTTTAATACCGACAACCATTCAGCGCGTTGCTGTTTGTAAATGTTCCACACCAGGATCCGAATACGCTCTTCGGTACTTAACGGTTCTCCGGGTGGTAATGCCTGGCCGATGCTCGCAAATGACCCCGGCGGTAAGATCCTTTCCGCAGGTTGTCCGGCTACATAGCGCATGGCATAGGTATTTTTTCGCACTTTTGACTTTGAAACCTCTATTACGTCAACCCTTCCGCACTCGGGAGGGTTCTACTGTTATAGGGATTTTAGCTCACTCTTTCAACGAGCAATTGTATATTGTTATGTAAGCAAGTGCTTACACCGCACAGAATTTTGCTCATTATTGAGAACATTAAATCGGATGACATATTACGTATCCTGATGGTTTAATAACAAATAAATTCAAAATATCTCTTCTATTTTGCAACAGGAGCAAAAATGAAAGCCACGTCGGAAGAACTCGCCATTTTTGTTTCGGTCGTCGAAAGCGGCAGCTTTAGCCGGGCAGCGGAACAATTAGGGCAAGCAAACTCAGCAGTCAGCCGTGCGGTAAAAAAGCTGGAAATGAAACTTGGCGTCAGCCTACTTAATCGAACCACACGACAACTTAGCCTGACGGAAGAAGGCGAGCGTTATTTTCGTCGCGTACAGTCAATTTTGCAGGAGATGGCAGCGGCAGAATCAGAAATTATGGAGACGCGTAATACACCGCGCGGACTGTTACGGATCGATGCCGCAACCCCCGTGGTACTACACTTTCTGATGCCGTTAATTAAGCCTTTCCGCGAACGCTATCCGGAAGTCACTTTATCGCTAGTCTCCTCCGAAACGATTATTAATTTGATCGAAAGAAAAGTGGATGTCGCGATTCGCGCCGGTACGTTAACGGATTCCAGCTTACGAGCCAGGCCGTTATTTAACAGTTATCGAAAAATTATCGCCTCCCCCGACTATATTGCCCGCTACGGGAAGCCAGAAACTATCGACGATTTAAAGCAACATGTTTGCCTGGGATTTACTGAACCCGCTTCCCTCAATACCTGGCCGATAGCCTGTAGTGATGGACAATTACATGAGGTGAAGTACGGTTTGTCATCCAATAGTGGAGAAACACTGAAACAGCTTTGCCTGAGTGGCAACGGGATTGCGTGTTTGTCCGACTATATGATCGACAGAGAAATTGCTCGTGGTGAACTGGTGGAGTTAATGGCAGATAAAGTGTTGCCAGTGGAAATGCCCTTCAGCGCCGTCTATTACAGCGACCGCGCGGTAAGTACTCGCATCCGGGCCTTTATCGATTTCCTTAGCGAGCATATAAAAACAGCTCCCGCAGGAGCTGTCAGAGAGGCTTAATCCCATTCAGGAGCCAGACCTTCCGGACTTACGAGGCGGTCGTTGCAATCCAGTTCGGCGATCGCTTTTTTGTCTTCTGCATCAAGCTGTAAACTTTGTGCCTTAAGATTACTTTCCAGGTTTTCACGTTTAGTGGAAGACGGTATTACTGAGTAGCCTTCCTCCATTGCCCACGCCAGAATTACTTGTGCCGGGGTCGCATTGTGTTTAGCTGCGATACGAGCAATAACCTCATCTTTCAGAGCCTTCCCATAAGCCAGCGTCATATAGGAAGTAATATGAATGCCGTGCTGTTTAGCCCAGGCGACCACTTTACGGTTTTGCAGATAAGGAGAGAGTTCAATCTGGTTGGTAGCGATGTTTTCAGCGCCAACAGCAGCAATTGCCTTTTCCATCAACGGGATCGTGAAGTTGGAAATACCGATTTCACGCGTCAGCCCTTGTTTTTTCGCTTCCAGCAACGCCTGCATAAACTCTTCAACAGAGACTTCATCGTTTGGTGACGGCCAGTGGATTAGCGTCAGATCAACATAATCGGTACGCAATTTTTGCAGGCTCTCTTTCAGACTCGGGATCAGTTTGTCTTTGCTGAGATTTTCAATCCAGATTTTAGTGGTGATATAGAGTTCATTACGTGGCACGCCACTTTCTGCAATCGCCTGACCTACTGCAGCTTCGTTATCATAGATTTGTGCGGTATCAATTGCGCGATAGCCAAGTTCAAGCGCCGTTTTCACAGATGCAATAACAACGTCGTCTTTGAGACGGAAAGTACCTAAACCAAATGCAGGGATAGCCATAATATGCCTCTTCTAATGCTATGTTCGTTAACTGAGATGATTATGGGCTTCAGACTATTGCGGAAAAAGAGCGTAAAATGCAGAGGATTTTTGCGATTTTGGCAATAATAGAAATACAGACGAAAAAAAACCTCGAGCGTTAACTCGAGGTTTCTTAATAAGTGGCGGAACGGACGGGACTCGAACCCGCG
>NZ_AEJZ01000073.1:0-10697 GCF_000208525.1 Escherichia sp. TW14182 | reverse complement strand
ATAATGGAACCGTATGCATTTATGAAAATAATACATCTATTATTGAATCAATCAACTCATTTAGTAACATTGAGAGAGAGATCTTTTTTTTATATTTTTTCCATCAAAAGAGTGTAAAGGAAATATCCCAAATAACATGTCTTTCAACTAGTAAAATTTACTATAGATTCAATCGTATTAAATCAAAACTAGGAATAGAAACCACCAGAAAGTTACCAGCATCATTAAAGAAATTTTTCAGTCAACGTATAGGCAACCAACATAACTTCGTTAATCACGCATAATTTCATGATAATAATATTATCATTATCATAATAAAGTTTAATTAACATAGCATAACATATTGTTTTTAATTAACATTTATGTTTTGACTTTTTTTCCCCATACGTTGAAATTTCGAGTTTACACAACGTAAAAACTCATGAAATTATATATACAAAGCATGAGGTGGCTTTATGAATAGTCGAGTTGCTTGTACCAAGTTTGACCTCCCTATCAATACTAATTTGGATAACAATCACACGCTTACATTAAAAAAAATACGTTTTTACAATAGTGCAGTGATTTTTATCAGAAATGCACAATTAGTGATTAAGGCAACAGATGGGGATGTTATTGATATCTCTCCCGGCTCTTTGTGTTATATAGAAAAGAACCTCGTCATTGATGCAACATTAAAAGTGCTTGGAAGTGGCGTACCCTATGATATTTATACTATTGATAGCGATATATTAAGTAGTGTCTGTAAGGTCATGGAACCGATTTTGTCAGGGCAACGTTTAGTTACCCAGGTTAGAAAAAGAATATTTTTTTATAAACTGGAAGAAACAGATAAAGAAATTTTTAGACGACTTATGAGTGATGATTTACCACCATACAGGCAAGTTTATAAGATTGCTTATTTACTTTCCAGGATTCATGAAATTGAGCCACTTGCGTATTCCTTGTCTGTATCAACAGATATTACCTTTACCGAGAAGCTCAAAAAAATCATCGAAGCAGATTTATCAAGAGGATGGAAACTGAGCGATCTGAGAGATATCTTGCATATGTCAGAAGTTTCAATTCGGAAAAAACTTGAAAGAGAAAATAATAACTTCAACGCGTTAGTTTTAGATATCAGAATGCAGCATGCGGCGAAAATGATCACATCCACTGAAAAACATATAAATAGAATTTCGTATGATGTTGGATATACAAGCACATCTTATTTCATTCGAAACTTTAAAAATTACTTTGGGATTACACCGAAACAGTTTTCTCTGAAGGTTAAACGAAAAGTCTAATATCTAAATTCTACAGAATAGTTGTTTATCCTGTGTATTAACAGTAAATGCATCAAATGGCATGAACTTAGCTACCAGTTCTGGCAATAGCCAGTAAGCCAGAACTGTGACTATTCCTGCCAATAGCGCCTGTACCTCCAGGCCGCCCCCTCAATGATCCAAATAAAGATAATGCATCCAACTGGTCATTCTCAGCAGCACCTTCCGCATCACCGAAACATGGCTGAAATGGTCGGAATAAACTGCCACCTGGGCGTAGATGCCGTCGGGTAAGGCATCGATATCAGCGTTAGGGTCGAGTTCAATGGTTCCCAGCACACCATCCGTTCCGGGCACGACCGTTAACGATTGCAGCACCCCCTGCGCCTGATACGAACCGCCAGGCACCACCGGCAAAATACTGGTCAGTTTGCCGTGGAATACCTGCCCAGGCAGCGCGTTAAACACCACTTCTGCTTCATCACCGGGTTTCAGACGTAACAGTGAATTTTGCCGAAATTGGGCAACAATTTGCCGTTTTTGCTCAGGGATGAAGACCATTACCGGACGCAGCGGTAAAGCTGCCGCGTAAGTGCCTGGGCGGATCAGTACCTGAGTAACGTAGCCGTTGCTTGGTGCGCGAATAATGGTTTGCTCAAGGTTATATTTTGCTTCAGTAAGTTGCGCCCTTAAGCTGACAATCTGTGATTGCTCACCGTTGACCATGCTGTCGAGCTGGCTCTGGATCTGCGCCTGCTCCGCCACCGAACCTTTCACCAGCGCATCCTGCGCGAGGAAATTCTGCCGCGCGTCGTCGATGTCACGTTCTGAGAACGGATTGACCGTCGCCTGGCTGCCTTTCAGATAACGTTGATAATTTTTAAACAGTCGGTCGCGCTCCGCTGAAACCTGGGTGGTGTTGGCCTGCGCTTCAGTGAGCTGCGCGCGCAGCGTTTTGATATTATGCGTCGCCGTCATCAAATCAGCCTGGAGTCTGTCTACTCGCGCCTGATAACGTACCGGGTCGAGCTTAAAAAGCACTTCGCCCTTTTGAATAAGCTGATTATTTTTGTCGGTGACTTCAGTCACGATCCCCGTCACCTGTGGCGTGATAGGGATAGCTATCACTGCCTTTTGCGCGGTAAAAGTGTAAGGATGGTTGTAGTTCATCAATAAAATCAAACCACTCACCAGAAATACGCCACCCAGCGCCGCCGTCGCCAGCGTCCACTGATTCACCGGAATGCGGAAGATTTTAAAGACCGCCCATGCCAGCGCCACGTAAGTTAAAACAATTAACAGATCCATAATCAGATCTCCGGGAACGTGGAATAGTCACTCTTTTTTTCAGCTGCAAGTTGGTGCTCCAGCCGGGAAATTCGGTCAGAAAGTGCGGCGATTTCCGGGTCAGTCACTTTCTCCTGCGACGCAACATGTGACTGCATTCCCCAGCCGCGCTCTGGCTGGTAAAGCGTTGCCCAGATCCACAGAAACGGCCAGATTACATGCAGGGTAAACAGACTTACCCAACCCGCCGTATGAATAGCGTCGGCGTGGGGATGGTTGCGCTTTTTGGCAATAAGATAGGGGATGTCATGTATCGCGATGATTCCATAAAAAATCACCAGAAAGACGAAGATCAGCACTCCCAACGCGAAGTAGTTTAGAAACATATCTGCCTCGGATTCACGCTTATCAGTGTTGTTTTTTGGCTGGCAGCCGGAAGGGAGTCAGGCTGATACTTTGACATTAATCTGCGTTTGCCAATCTCGCCATCACACCGAAGGATAATTTTAAAAGGCGATGAGTTGCTCAGTTACAAAACTGTCTTAAGGCAAAGTCAGAACATGTTGCAGATCACATCAGGTGAATTACCGAAGAAAATATCTTGTGATTCAGATCACAAAGATTCAACAAACCATCAAAATAAAATTGTGACATTACTCACATTTGAATGCCATTTTTAGCGAAAATCGCCGTCTTGTTGTTTTTTTACACAGTCATTTTGTGATGAGCGTCACGTCAATTACCTCTCTACCCCCTATATTTATGTGACTGATATCACACAAAAGGCCGCCGACTGGACAGTTAACCGATTCAGTGCCAGATTTCGCAGTATCTACAAGGTCCGGCTACCTCTGCCGCCACATTAACAAAAAACCTCGGGCTTCCAGCCTGCGCGACAGCAAACATAAGAAGGGGTGTTTTTATGTCATCCGATATTAAGATCAAAGTGCAAAGCTTTGGTCGTTTCCTCAGCAACATGGTGATGCCAAATATCGGCGCGTTTATCGCGTGGGGTATCATCACCGCGTTATTTATTCCAACAGGGTGGTTACCGAACGAAACGCTGGCGAAGCTGGTCGGGCCGATGATCACTTATCTCCTGCCGCTGCTGATCGGTTATACCGGTGGTAAGCTGGTAGGCGGAGAACGTGGCGGCGTAGTCGGTGCCATCACCACCATGGGCGTTATCGTCGGCGCAGACATGCCGATGTTCCTCGGTTCTATGATTGCAGGTCCGCTGGGCGGCTGGTGCATTAAGCACTTCGACCGCTGGGTAGACGGTAAGATCAAATCCGGTTTTGAGATGCTGGTGAATAACTTCTCCGCTGGCATCATCGGGATGATCCTCGCCATTCTGGCCTTCCTCGGCATTGGCCCGATTGTTGAAGCCCTGTCTAAAATGCTGGCTGCGGGCGTTAACTTCATGGTTGTCCATGACATGCTGCCGCTGGCGTCTATCTTTGTTGAACCGGCGAAAATCCTGTTCCTCAACAACGCCATTAACCACGGTATCTTCTCGCCGCTGGGTATTCAGCAGTCCCATGAACTGGGTAAATCCATCTTCTTCCTGATTGAAGCGAACCCGGGTCCGGGTATGGGCGTGCTGCTGGCGTACATGTTCTTTGGTCGTGGTAGTGCGAAACAGTCTGCGGGCGGTGCGGCAATCATCCACTTCCTGGGTGGTATCCACGAAATCTACTTCCCGTATGTACTGATGAATCCGCGTCTGATTCTGGCCGTTATCCTCGGCGGTATGACTGGCGTGTTCACGCTGACTATCCTGGGCGGTGGTCTGGTTTCTCCGGCATCTCCGGGTTCTATCCTCGCGGTACTGGCGATGACGCCAAAAGGTGCTTACTTCGCTAACATCGCGGGTGTGTGTGCGGCGATGGCGGTCTCCTTCGTTGTCTCTGCTATTTTGCTGAAAACCAGCAAAGTGAAAGAAGAAGACGATATTGAAGCAGCAACTCGTCGTATGCAGGACATGAAAGCTGAGTCTAAAGGTGCGTCTCCGCTGTCTGCGGGCGATGTGACTAACGACCTGAGCCACGTGCGTAAAATCATCGTTGCCTGTGACGCCGGTATGGGTTCCAGTGCGATGGGCGCAGGCGTGCTGCGTAAGAAAATTCAGGATGCAGGTCTGTCGCAGATTTCGGTCACTAACAGCGCGATCAACAACCTGCCGCCAGATGTAGATCTGGTCATCACTCACCGTGACCTGACCGAACGCGCTATGCGTCAGGTGCCGCAGGCACAGCATATTTCGCTGACTAACTTCCTCGACAGCGGCCTGTACACCAGCCTGACCGAACGTCTGGTTGCTGCCCAGCGTCATACTGAAAACGAAGTGAAAGTGAAAGACAGCCTGAAAGACAGCTTTGACGATTCTAACGCCAACCTGTTTAAGCTCGGTGCGGAGAACATCTTCCTCGGTCGCAAAGCAGCCACCAAAGAAGAAGCGATTCGCTTTGCCGGCGAACAACTGGTGAAAGGCGGCTATGTTGAGCCGGAATACGTACAGGCGATGCTGGATCGTGAAAAACTGACCCCGACTTATCTGGGTGAGTCTATCGCAGTGCCGCACGGTACGGTTGAAGCGAAAGATCGCGTACTGAAAACGGGCGTGGTGTTCTGTCAGTATCCGGAAGGTGTGCGCTTCGGTGAAGAAGAAGATGACATTGCCCGCCTGGTGATTGGTATTGCTGCCCGTAATAACGAGCACATTCAGGTTATCACCAGCCTGACCAACGCGCTGGATGATGAGTCCGTCATCGAGCGTCTGGCATACACCACCAGCGTGGATGAAGTGCTGGAACTGCTGGCAGGTCGTAAGTAATCCAGGCCCACCCTCTCCTCATGGAGACGGTGGGGCTGATTGCCTGATGCGCTTTGCTTATCAGGCCTACAAAACAAAGCGCAGTTTGTTAAATTTTCACGTTCTTGTAGGCCGGATAAGGCGTTTACGCCGCATCCGGCGCTGCCCCTCTCCACATGGAGAGGGTTTGGGTGAGGGAAAAGCCTCACCCCAGCCCTCTTGGGTAAAAACATTGATGAAGGTTAATACTATGAAAGCATTACATTTTGGCGCAGGTAATATCGGTCGTGGCTTTATCGGTAAACTGCTGGCAGACGCGGGTATCCAATTGACGTTTGCCGATGTCAATCAGGTGGTACTTGATGCCCTGAATGCCCGTCATAGCTATCAGGTTCACGTTGTCGGCGAAACCGAGCAGGTGGATACCGTTACCGGCGTTAATGCCGTCAGCAGCATTGGCGACGATGTGGTGGATTTAATCGCCCAGGTTGATTTAGTCACCACCGCAGTTGGCCCGGTCGTGCTGGAACGCATTGCTCCGGCAATCGCCAAAGGGCTGGTGAAACGTAAAGAGCAAGGTAATGACTCCCCGCTAAACATTATCGCCTGTGAAAACATGGTACGCGGCACAACGCAACTGAAAGGCCATGTGATGAACGCCCTGCCGGAAGACGCCAAAGCGTGGGTAGAAGAACACGTTGGCTTTGTTGATTCCGCCGTTGACCGTATCGTACCGCCTTCAGCGTCTGCAACGAATGATCCGCTGGAAGTCACTGTTGAAACCTTCAGCGAATGGATTGTCGATAAAACTCAGTTCAAAGGCACGCTGCCGAACATTCCTGGTATGGAGTTAACCGACAACCTGATGGCGTTTGTCGAACGTAAGCTCTTCACCCTGAACACAGGCCATGCTATAACCGCGTACCTTGGAAAACTGGCGGGTCATCAGACTATTCGTGACGCGATTCTCGACGAGAAAATCCGTGCGGTGGTAAAAGGGGCGATGGAAGAAAGTGGTGCAGTATTGATCAAACGCTACGGCTTTGACGCTGACAAGCATGCGGCGTACATCCAGAAAATCCTCGGCCGTTTCGAGAACCCGTATCTGAAAGATGATGTAGAGCGCGTAGGCCGTCAGCCGCTGCGTAAACTGAGTGCTGGCGACCGTCTGATCAAGCCACTGCTGGGTACACTGGAATACGGCCTTCCGCACAAGAATCTGATTCAGGGGATTGCTGGTGCAATGCACTTCCGCAGTGAAGATGATCCGCAGGCTCAGGAGCTGGCAGCACTGATCGCTGACAAAGGTCCGCAGGCTGCGCTGGCGCACATTTCCGGGCTTGATGCCAACAGCGAGGTTGTCACCGAGGCAGTAACCGCTTATAACGCAATGCAATAATGATGAACCAGGCGCAGGACTCCCTGCGCCCGAATAACAGATTGTCAGATATGCAGGCAACAATGGAACAAACCCAGGCCTTTGAAAACCGTGTGCTTGAGCGTCTGAATGCTGGCAAAACCGTGCGAAGCTTTCTGATTACCGCCGTCGATCTCCTGACCGAGGCGGTGAATCTTTTGGTGCTTCAGGTATTCCGCAAAGACGATTACGCGGTGAAGTATGCTGTAGAACCGTTACTCGACGGCGATGGTCCGCTGGGCGATCTGTCCGTGCGCTTAAAGCTGATTTATGGGCTTGGCGTAATTAGTCGCCATGAATACGAAGATGCGGAACTGTTGATGGCACTGCGGGAAGAGCTGAACCACGACGGCAACGAGTACGCATTTACCGATGATGAAATTCTTGGGCCATTTGGCGAACTGCATTGCGTGGCGGCACTACCACCGCCGCCACAGTTTGAACCAATAGACTCCAGTTTGTATGCGATGCAAGTTCAGCGTTACCAACAGGCTGTGCGATCAACAATGGTCCTTTCACTGACAGAGCTGATTTCCAAAATCAGCTTAAAAAAAGCCTTTCAAAAGTAAGTACTTTCGCTTACTTCTCCTCTACCGGATTCGGCCGATAAAGTCGGCGATAATATTCCAGACGTTGTAGATATAACGGCACGCTTTCCTCAGGTATACCGGATGGAATCGCGTTACGGGGGGGAAGTTTATTCAGATACTCCCGGAACGCCTGGCTTGATGCCATGAAATCTACGGCTTTATCAATAAGAAGCGGAACGTTTTCACCTAATTTGCCCATAATAATATCTCCGTATTACCCCGCGCCGGGAAAGCGCGACCGCCGATTTTAGTTTAGATCCCGATAAAAATGACATTAAGGAAAACGTGCGAAATCCACAACGCTTGCCCTCACCTTCTGATTATATTGTTTATTAATCAATATATTATATGATTTTTGAACACAAGATTTGTTACCCGACAAAACTATTACAATGCCATCGGTTGTGAACAAAGCACCTCGTCGCGCATACTAGGGGCTATAAATTTATCTTTATCAGAAGCCATCCCATGAAAGAAGTCGAAAAAAACGAAATCAAACGTCTCAGCGATCGTCTGGACGCCATCCGTCACCAGCAGGCCGATCTGTCGCTGGTTGAAGCCGCAGACAAATATGCCGAGCTGGAAAAAGAGAAAGCAACTCTGGAAGCAGAAATTGCTCGCCTGCGCGAAGTTCACAGCCAGAAACTCAGTAAGGAAGCACAAAAGCTGATGAAGATGCCGTTCCAGCGCGCGATTACCAAAAAAGAACAAGCCGATATGGGTAAGCTGAAGAAAAGCGTTCGGGGGCTTGTGGTTGTACATCCGATGACCGCACTGGGTCGTGAAATGGGTCTGCAAGAGATGACCGGGTTCTCAAAGACAGCGTTTTAACCCTCTTACCTGTATATCTCCCTCACATCCCGCGTTTCTAAATGCGGGATGCAACAAATATCCTCCTCTTTTTCCTCTGTTTCCTCGTAGAGTCTACTTTTTACCAATGGCACTAAATCTGAAAATGCATTCAGTAAAAGGTTTGGTTCGACGCCTAAAAATGGAAGATATCATTCATAAAATAAAACTTTTGCCGTTATTTTTTCCATCCACATTCTAAAAACTCACCCAAAACATTTATTGTGTGAATATTAAATGAAAGCTATTTTTCTGCTTTAAATGCAGTGTTTGACATCTGACAACCCTCCTCATTAAAATCCGCCTCCCTAACACAATTAAACAATTTTAAAACTTAATAAATAATTTTCATAACAAATATATTCGCAACATTCATAAAGCCAGCCGTATAAATCGCAAAAGCATCAACCACAAATGGACACATCCCTTAGACCGCGTTGGTATCAGGGATGATATGTAAGGATAACTTTATATGAAAGTGAATAAATTATTGATAAGCGTCCTGGCGGCTTCGACAATACTGATGCTGTCAGGTTGTGACTATGTCGAAAAAAACAAAGTCGTTGATGAACTCACAAAACAACAAGAAGAACAAAAGGCCAGAATTGATCAACTCGAAAAACGACTAGAACAAGAAACCAAAAAGACAAACACCATTGAAAAACAAAGCATTAGTCTAATAAACAGTACAAAGCTGCTGGCTCAGGTAGTGAAAGAGATTAAGCATCAGCAAGATACATTTGTCTTTACTGAATTTAACCCCGATCAAACAAAATATTTCATTTTAAATAACGGTTCGGTAGGTATTGCCGGCAGGGTGTTATCTGTTGAAGCAATAGAAAATGGCAGTGTTATTCATATGTCATTGGCCAATTTATTAAGTATTCCCGTATCAAATATTGGTTTTCATGCCACCTGGGGCGGTGAAAGACCGGGTGATCTAAAAGAATATGCCAAATGGCAACAGCTACTATTTAGTACCACCATGAACTCCACGCTGAAATTATTACCAGGTCAATGGCAAGACATTAACTTAACGTTAAAAGGGGTGTCGCCCAATAACCTGAAATACCTGAAGTTGGCTATTAATATGCAGAATATCAACTTCGACAACCTTCCACCTGCTGATAACCGGCAGAAAAAAAGCAAAAAATAAATGCAGTCATTGCACTTATATCAAGGAATAGAGAGCAACAACAATGAACAAAATTTTTAAAGTTATCTGGAACCCTGCGACGGGAAGTTACAGCGTCGCCAGCGAAACGGCAAAAAGCCGTGGAAAGAAGAGCGGTCGCAGCAAGCTGTTAATTTCTGCGTTGGTTGCCGGTGGGTTGATGTCGTCGTTTGGAACGAGCGCTTCTGTCGGTCTCGATGGTGGTAAAAGTAGTGAAGATGTACCTGTTGAAGATTATTGGATTGCTATTGGTAAGGGTGCTAAAGCTTCATCGAAAACATCATCAGATGGCACGCCAGTAACGACAGCCTCAGTCGCGATAGGTTATTTGGCCGATGCCTCTGGTATAGGGGGATCAGCATATGGTTACCAAACCAAAGCAACGGGAGAGAGATCTTCGGCATTTGGGCAAGGTGCGGAAGCTACAGGAAGCCGGGCAATTGCAATCGGAAGTTCGAGTAGGACCGCTGGGGATTATGCAATTGCGCTGGGCGCGGGCGCTAGCGCCAGTAAGCTGAATTCCCTGGCGTTCGGGAATGCATCAACGGCTGATGGTGATGAGGCTATTGCTTTCGGATACGAGTCGCAGGCAAATGGTTTATATAGTCTGGCATTGGGTTCAGGCAGCATAGCTAACGCGGATAATAGCGTTGCGCTCGGAAAAGCGGCTCAGGCAACTAAAGCTGGAGCAATGGCTTTCGGTCAGGCAGGAAAGGCAGATGGTTTAAATTCTATTGCGTTGGGTAATAAAAGTCAGTCAAGCAGCGAAAACAGTATTGCGCTTGGACAAGAAAGCTATGCTGGTAGTGAAAAAAGTCTTGCGATTGGTAGCCTGTCCAACGTAACTGGTGTTAACTCCGTTGCTCTGGGTACAGAGTCTACTGCCGTGGAAGATAATACTGTTTCAGTGGGTAACGATACGCTGCAGCGTAAAATTGTCCATATGGCAAAAGGCGATATTAGCAGTACCAGTACTGATGCTATCAATGGTTCACAGCTTTATGATATCAGTAAGTCAGTCGCAGACCGTCTGGGCGGCGGCGCCTCAGTGAGCACTGCCGGGATTGTTAATGCTCCTAACTACAAACTGCAAAGTGGCTCCTTTACTAATGTTGGCGACGCGTTAAAGGGTATTGATGATAATACATTACAATGGGACTCAGTTAAAAAAGTCTACAGTGCAAAACACGGTTCCGATGCCACCAGCAAAACCACCAACGTTACGGCGGGTGAGCTGAACGCATCCAGTACCGATGCGGTTAACGGCTCGCAGTTAAAAACCACTAACGACAATGTGGCA
>NZ_AEJZ01000074.1:0-26466 GCF_000208525.1 Escherichia sp. TW14182 | reverse complement strand
TCAACCCTGAATTTCAGGATTTTTCTCTTCGTTGTTACGACCATCTTGTGAAGTGTTTCACGTTGTCGTCTCAACGGAGGCGCATTATAGGGATCCCAATTTTTTGCACAAGTACTTTTTTGATCTTTTTTTCTGTTTGTTCTTTTTTCAGCCTCTTTGCTGCATTCACATGCAAAATGGCGCATTTTTACATAGCAAAACACTTGCGCAAGGCTAATAAAGCACCCAAAGTCATAGATAAATCATTTTTCGTTGAGGTAAGTATGTCAGACACTCTACGCCCATACCGGGATCTTTTTCCACAAATCGGTCAGCGAGTCATGATTGACAGTAGCAGTGTGGTTATTGGTGATGTTCGGTTGGCCGATGATGTGGGGATCTGGCCACTTGTTGTAATTCGTGGTGATGTTAATTATGTTCAGATCGGCGCCCGAACCAATATCCAGGATGGCAGCGTCTTACACGTGACCCATAAATCAACGGCTAATCCACAAGGCAATCCGTTAATCGTCGGCGAAGACGTTACGGTTGGGCATAAAGTGATGCTCCACGGCTGCACCATTGGCAATCGAGTGTTGGTTGGGATGGGCTCAATTTTACTTGATGGCGCAATAGTAGAAGATGATGTGATGATTGGTGCGGGTAGCCTGGTCCCACAAAATAAACGGCTGGAGAGCGGATATCTGTATCTCGGTAGCCCCGTCAAACAGATCCGCCCGTTAAGTGATGAAGAGAAGGCTGGGTTACGCTATTCCGCGAATAATTACGTGAAATGGAAGGACGAATATCTGGATCAGGGTAACCAGACCCAGCCTTGATCATCTTCACTTTGTTCCTGAATTAAGTTTTCCGCTTCTTCTTCCAGGTCCCAGCGATGCTGACGAAAACTCGCTAACCACTGTTCTGGCGTATCTCCAGTAAAGCGATACGCCAGGCTCTCGCCAGAGATCGCACATGTCAGTTGCATACCATTCACCAGAGCGGGAAAACATACACATTTTTTATTCTCGTCCCACTCTTCCCTGTCTGGAAACTGGATGGCCTGATTCACACCGCCAGCTCCTGTTGCAATTGTTTGATGACCGGTTCTACATCAGGCAGAACGCCATGCCAAAGAAGGAAGGCATGAGCCGCCTGTGCCACCAGCATCCCTAAACCATCAGCATTACGCTTTGAGCCTCGCTGCTCACACCATGCCAGAAAAGGTGTTTTTCCTTTCTGATAGAACATGTCATAACAACAAATACCTGGATGGATGAGCGATGCTGGGATCGCGGGAATATCACCACTGATGCCACTGGATGTTGCATTAATAATGAGATCGAACTCATGACTTTCCAGTTCATCCATACCCAACGCCTGAATACTGCCAGTATGCGCAAACAATTTAGCCAACTCTTCCGCGCGGGAAACCGTCCGATTAGTGATTGTCACCGCACAGTCCAGGGAAAGAAGT
This sequence comes from Escherichia sp. TW14182, assembly GCF_000208525.1. Lineage (NCBI taxonomy): Bacteria > Pseudomonadati > Pseudomonadota > Gammaproteobacteria > Enterobacterales > Enterobacteriaceae > Escherichia > Escherichia sp. TW14182. The sequence goes on along the minus strand of NZ_AEJZ01000074.1, from coordinate 25,010 downwards.
GGCAGTAGTACACCGCGAGATGCCCCGCCAGCGCCAATGAGCAGGATACGTAACCCGGGGCGGATAAAAGAGAGACGTTCCAGATCGCTTAACAAACCTACGCCATCGGTATTGTCACCCAGCAGGCGCCCATCTTCTAACTGCTTGAGGGTATTAACAGCACCAGCCAACGCTGCCCGTTCAGTGAGTTCATCCGCTCTGGCAAAAGCCTCTTCTTTAAAAGGCACCGTCACATTCGCACCTTTACCACCAGCACTAAAGAAAGCGTTCAGTGTGTTGATGAAATCATTGATGGGTGCCAACACGCGCCCATAGGGATGTTCAATATTCAGTTGCTGAGCAAATTGCTGATGAATGAATGGCGATTTGCTGTGGGCTATCGGATTACCAAAAACAGCATAGATTTCCATTATGTTACCCCTGTCGAAACAGTTCACCCGTCAGGGCATCGCGGATTTCTGAAGGATTTAAACGCCCCCCCGTTTCACCAGGCACAACCGGGAACGCCGCGCCAAATTGTGCGCGAACTTCGTCTACTGTCCGGCAAGGTGGCAATCCACTCAAGTTGGCACTAGTAGAAACCAGCGGTTTACCATAAGCCTGGCACAAAGCAATCACCAACGGATGGTCGGTGACTCGTACAGCAAGCGAATCAAAGCGCCCCGTCAACCAGCGCGGTGTTGTCGCAGGCGCGGGAAAGACAAAGGTGACAGGACCTGGCCAGCGGGAAAAAATGGTTTCACGCTGCGCGTCCGTCAGCATGCTGTCATCGATATAAGGTTTGAGCTGCTCGTAATTTGCTGCGATTAAAATCAGCCCCTTATCAACCGGACGCTGTTTTAACTCCAACAGTCGCATCACTGCAGTTTCGCTATCAGGATCGCACCCGACACCGAAAACAGCTTCCGTTGGATAGGCGATGACACGTTCTTCATTGAGGACATCTATCGCAGCCGCGATAGCGTCTCCTTGCAGGTTATTATTCACGTTATTATTCCGCCGAAACCGGCTTTCCACATTGTTTACTGGCACAGAAATGTTTAACACCCTGCGCGGTTTTCTTTTCGATGAGTAGCGGATAGTGACACTCAGGACACTCTCCGGCTATGGGTTTGAAGTTAATAGCAAATTGACACTCCGGGTAGCGATCACAGGAGTGGAATGTTTTGCCATAACGGGAGCGGCGCTGGACCAGATGACCCGTCCGACATTGGGGACATGTAATTGCCGTTTCGTCCGGTTTATCGATAAGTTCAGTATGTTCGCATTCAGGGTAGTTACTGCAGCCAATAAACATACCAAAGCGTCCCTGGCGTAATACCAGATTTGCGCTACATGCAGGGCAAACTTGCCCCTCCAGAACTTTGACGATATGCCCATCCGCTGAAGATTTCAGAGGACGGACGTAGTCACACGCCGGATACTGTGAGCACCCAAGAAACGGACCGTGTTTCCCGGATCGAATAACCAGATCAGCCCCGCACTTTGGGCAGGACTCATTATTACGCACCGTGAACAGTGCTGATTTCGCCATAACAACTTATGCTGAATTAAAGAAATGATTAATGCAGCATACCTTCATTCACTTCAAAGAGTAATTCTTCCATTTGCTGGTACGCATTTTCGCAGCCCGGAATATTGAACAACACCATCAGGATTACCCATTTCAAGTCTTCCAGGTCGAACTCTGCGGTATCCAGCGCGAGCACTCGCTCTATCACCATTTCACGGGTTTCAAGGTTAAGCACCTGAATTTGCTCAAGGAAAAGCAGAAAACCACGACAGCTGGCATCCAGTCTTTCACACTCTTCCGGGGTATAAATACGCATGGAGAGTGGATCAGAGGCCAGTTGCATTGGCTCTGCCAGTCCTTCCTGATAATCCGCAAGCTTTTCCAGCCAAAGCAGGGCATTGTAGATATCTTCTCGATCAAATCCTGCATCGGTAAGATCCTGTTCAAGTTTGTCTTGATCCACACGCAACTCAGCTTCTGTGTGAATATAGGTTTCAAACAAATACATTAGTACGTCGAACATGGCATGCCCTCCTCAATCGGACATAGCCGCCGGGTACTGCTGCGATCCACCCTGCTAACTCCAGTTCGAGTAGTTGAGTAACTACCTCTGGCACAGGTTGGCCGGCACGTTCAGCGACGACGTCAACAGGTGTTACCTCATCTCCTACGTTAGCCAGGAGCTCAGGAAATGGCAATGCCACGTCTTCCTGATCCGGTGAATAAAATGAATTTTCAGGGGCATCTGGCAACCAGTGCAATCCGTATTGCAAATTTTCCAGGATTTCTTCCGGTTCCGTCACAAGAGTCGCACCTTGTTTTATTAACCAGTGAGGCCCTTCGCTTCCCGGACACCCTAATGGACCGGGCAAGGCAAAAACTTCTCGCCCCTGTTCAAGCGCACAACGTGCTGTCACCAAAGAACCACTACGTAAAGCAGCTTCTACCACCAGTACACCTTTACTTAGACCACTGATAATGCGATTTCTTCGCGGGAAATTGTAAGACAGTGGCGGAACATCCAGCGGAAATTCGGAAACGATAGCGCCTCCCTGTTCAAGCAGACTAGCGGCGAGTTGAGCATGGCGACGCGGATGGATAGTATTGAGTCCATTTCCCAAGACCGCAATACTAACGCCATTTACCTGTACCGCCGCTTTATGTGCCACACCGTCGATTCCACGCGCCAGCCCACTGGTAATCGTTACGCCACGTGTCGCCAGCGATTCGCAAAATAATCGTCCCCATCGCTCGCCATACCATGAATGAGCACGACTTCCCACGACGGCAAGCTGAAATGATCGCAATGCGGGAAGCCCCCCGGCAACAAACAGAGCACCGGGATAATCAACCGTTGCGAGAAGTTGAGGAGGATAAAATTCGCTATCCGCAGGGATTAAATGATGATTGGGTTGTTCAAGCCAACAAAGTGAGCTTTCAATACTCTTTTGCGGAAATGAAAGAAAGCGTTGTGCCTGCCGCAATGTAAGCCCTGTTTGCTGCAATACAACCGCATCAATATACGACTGTTTTGCCAGCCAGTGAGCGATACGAACCATATCATCGCCGTACAAGCTGCTGATGCCCATCAGACGCAGCCAAATTTCTGTATCGACCATCCTTATCTCCCTGCCATAAGCAGCCTTAGCAATCTTTGCGATTGGTCAGTGATGCTGTCAATCAGAGGGGGATTTGTCTAGAATAAAAGAAATAATCTTTCTAACTCCTGAACACATCTCTGGAGATTTATGTCAGTTTTGCAAGTGTTACATATTCCGGACGAGCGGCTTCGCAAAGTTGCTAAACCGGTAGAAGAAGTGAATGCAGAAATTCAGCGTATCGTCGATGATATGTTCGAGACGATGTACGCAGAAGAAGGTATTGGCCTGGCTGCAACCCAGGTTGATATCCATCAACGTATCATTGTTATTGATGTTTCGGAAAACCGTGACGAACGGCTGGTGCTAATCAATCCGGAGCTTTTAGAAAAAAGCGGCGAAACAGGCATTGAAGAAGGTTGCCTGTCGATCCCTGAACAACGTGCTTTAGTGCCACGCGCTGAGAAAGTTAAAATTCGCGCCCTGGACCGCGACGGTAAACCATTTGAACTGGAAGCAGACGGCCTGTTAGCCATCTGTATTCAACATGAGATGGATCACCTGGTTGGCAAACTGTTTATGGATTATCTGTCACCGCTGAAACAACAACGTATTCGTCAGAAAGTTGAAAAACTGGATCGTCTGAAAGCCCGGGCTTAAGGATAAGAACTAACGTGTCAGAATCACTACGTATTATTTTTGCGGGTACACCTGACTTTGCAGCGCGTCATCTTGACGCGCTGTTGTCTTCTGGACATAACGTTGTTGGCGTGTTTACCCAACCCGACCGACCAGCAGGGCGCGGCAAAAAGCTGATGCCAAGTCCGGTCAAAATGCTGGCTGAAGAAAAAGGCTTACCCGTTTTTCAGCCTGTTTCTTTGCGTCCACAAGAAAACCAGCAACTGGTCGCTGACCTGCAAGCTGATGTTATGGTTGTCGTCGCCTATGGGCTGATTCTGCCTAAAGCTGTGCTGGAGATGCCACGTCTCGGCTGTATCAATGTTCATGGTTCACTGCTGCCTCGCTGGCGCGGTGCCGCGCCAATCCAACGTTCGTTATGGGCGGGAGATGCAGAAACCGGCGTGACCATTATGCAAATGGATGTCGGTTTGGACACTGGCGATATGCTTTATAAACTCTCCTGCCCGATCACTGCAGAAGATACCAGTGGTACGCTGTACGACAAGCTGGCAGAGCTTGGCCCACAAGGGCTTATCACCACGTTGAAACAACTGGCAGACGGGACGGCGAAACCAGAAGTTCAGGACGAAACTCTTGTCACTTACGCTGAAAAGCTAAGTAAAGAAGAAGCACGTATTGACTGGTCACTTTCGGCAGCACAGCTTGAACGCTGCATTCGCGCTTTCAATCCATGGCCGATGAGCTGGCTGGAAATTGAAGGACAGCCGGTTAAGGTCTGGAAAGCGTCGGTCATTGATACGCCAACAAAGGCTGCGCCAGGAACGATCCTTGAAGCCAACAAACAAGGCATCCAGGTTGCAACTGGTGATGGCATCCTGAACCTGCTCTCGTTACAACCTGCGGGTAAGAAAGCGATGAGCGCGCAAGACCTCCTGAATTCTCGTCGGGAATGGTTTGTTCCGGGCAACCGTCTGGCCTGATAGTCCACTCTTCTAAGCCCGGTCTTGCCGGGCATTTTTATTTTTATACTTATGAAAAAACAACGTAATTTACGTAGCATGGCGGCCCAGGCCGTTGAACAAGTCGTCGAACAAGGGCAATCATTAAGCAACATTCTGCCACCGCTACAGCAAAAAGTTTCCGATAAAGACAAAGCCCTTCTTCAAGAGTTGTGCTTTGGCGTATTGCGTACGCTCTCACAGCTAGACTGGCTGATTAATAAGTTAATGGCCCGTCCGATGACTGGCAAACAGCGTACTGTGCATTACCTGATTATGGTTGGTTTGTATCAACTGCTTTATACCCGCATTCCACCTCATGCTGCGCTGGCTGAAACGGTTGAAGGTGCTGTCGCAATTAAGCGCCCGCAACTTAAGGGGCTGATTAACGGCGTGTTACGCCAGTTCCAGCGTCAGCAAGAAGAGTTATTAGCCGAGTTTAATGCCAGTGATGCACGTTATCTACATCCTTCCTGGTTGCTGAAGCGTCTACAAAAAGCGTATCCAGAGCAGTGGCAATCCATCGTCAAAGCCAATAACCAGCGTCCGCCAATGTGGCTGCGCGTTAATCGTATGCATAATTCCCGCGATAACTGGATTGCACTTCTGGAAGAGGCTGGTATGCAAGGCTTCCCACATGCGGATTACCCGGATGCTGTACGCCTGGAAACACCCGCACCTGTTCATGCGCTACCCGGTTTTGAAGAAGGATGGGTTACCGTTCAGGATGCATCAGCACAAGGTTGCATGACCTGGCTTGCTCCACAAAATGGTGAATACATTCTGGATCTTTGTGCCGCCCCCGGCGGTAAAACAACGCATATCCTTGAAGTGGCACCAGAAGCGCAAGTGCTGGCGGTCGATATTGATGAGCAACGGCTCTCTCGCGTTTACGACAATTTAAAACGCCTTGGTATGAAGGCAATCGTGAAACAAGGTGATGGCCGTTACCCTTCCCAATGGTGTGGCGAGCAACAGTTTGATCGCATTTTATTAGATGCGCCTTGTTCGGCAACCGGTGTGATTCGTCGCCATCCGGATATTAAATGGTTGCGTCGCGATCGCGATATCCCGGAACTCGCTCAGTTGCAGTCTGAAATCCTTGACGCCATCTGGCCATATTTAAAATCCGGTGGAACCCTGGTTTATGCTACCTGTTCGGTGTTGCCGGAAGAGAATAGCCAGCAGATTAAAGCCTTTTTGCAACGTACTGATGATGCCGTACTTTGCGAAACAGGAACACCTGAGCAACCTGGTAAGCAAAATCTTCCAGGCGCCGAAGACGGTGACGGCTTCTTTTACGCTAAGCTAATCAAAAAGTGATGAGATAACGGGTCGCGACTGATGAAAATTATCATTCTGGGTGCCGGTCAGGTTGGCGGCACGCTGGCGGAAAACCTGGTTGGCGAGAACAACGATATTACCGTTGTCGATACTAATGGTGAGCGTCTGCGGACCTTGCAGGATAAATTTGATCTGCGTGTTGTGCAGGGGCATGGCTCTCATCCACGCGTATTGCGAGAGGCAGGTGCCGACGACGCCGATATGCTGGTTGCTGTAACTAGTTCAGATGAAACTAATATGGTTGCCTGCCAGGTAGCCTACTCACTTTTCAACACCCCTAATCGCATCGCTCGTATCCGCTCGCCGGACTACGTTCGAGATGCTGATAAGCTATTCCATTCTGATGCCGTACCGATTGATCATCTGATCGCGCCAGAGCAGTTGGTTATCGATAATATTTACCGACTGATTGAGTATCCCGGCGCATTGCAGGTGGTGAACTTCGCTGAGGGTAAAGTCAGTCTGGCTGTGGTTAAAGCCTATTATGGTGGCCCGCTGATTGGTAATGCACTTTCGACCATGCGCGAACATATGCCACATATCGATACTCGTGTGGCAGCAATTTTCCGCCACGATCGCCCCATTCGTCCGCAAGGTTCGACCATCGTTGAAGCTGGTGATGAAGTGTTCTTTATTGCTGCTTCACAGCATATCCGCGCGGTGATGAGCGAATTACAACGTCTGGAAAAACCGTATAAGCGGATTATGCTGGTAGGCGGCGGCAATATCGGCGCTGGACTGGCGCGTCGTCTGGAAAAAGATTACAGCGTCAAACTCATCGAACGTAATCAGCAGCGCGCTGCCGAACTGGCGGAAAAGTTGCAGAATACGATCGTCTTTTTTGGCGATGCGTCGGATCAGGAACTGCTGGCTGAAGAACATATTGATCAAGTTGATCTGTTTATTGCCGTCACCAACGATGACGAAGCCAATATCATGTCCGCCATGCTTGCCAAACGTATGGGGGCAAAAAAGGTGATGGTGTTGATCCAACGTCGCGCTTATGTGGATCTGGTTCAAGGAAGCGTGATCGATATTGCGATTTCACCGCAACAAGCAACTATATCTGCGTTGCTTAGTCATGTGCGAAAAGCTGATATTGTTGGTGTTTCCTCACTCCGTCGAGGAGTGGCTGAAGCTATTGAAGCTGTTGCTCACGGTGATGAGAGCACTTCTCGTGTTGTTGGTCGGGTTATTGATGAAATTAAACTGCCACCGGGGACAATCATCGGTGCGGTGGTACGCGGAAACGACGTGATGATTGCTAATGATAATTTACGTATTGAGCAAGGCGATCACGTGATTATGTTTCTTACAGATAAAAAGTTTATTACCGACGTCGAAAGACTCTTCCAGCCAAGCCCTTTCTTTTTGTAATTAATAAGGCGTCTAATGACGCCTTATTATTTCCCTTTGATTATCAAGGATTAATTAAATTCATTCCTGGCAGGAAAATGGCTTAACATTTGTTAGACTTATAAATGTCAGTTTCATAGGGAGAATAACATGAGCATTATTAAAGAATTTCGCGAATTTGCGATGCGCGGGAATGTAGTGGATTTGGCTGTAGGTGTCATTATCGGCGCCGCATTCGGTAAGATCGTCTCTTCACTGGTTGCTGATATCATCATGCCGCCGCTGGGTTTATTAATTGGCGGGATCGACTTTAAACAGTTTGCTGTCACATTACGCGATGCGCAGGGGGATGTACCCGCTGTTGTTATGCATTACGGCGTCTTCATTCAAAACGTATTTGATTTTCTGATTGTTGCCTTTGCCATCTTTATGGCGATTAAGCTAATCAACAAACTGAATCGGAAAAAAGAAGAACCGGCGGCGGCTCCAGCACCAACTAAAGAAGAAGTATTACTGACAGAAATTCGTGATTTGCTGAAAGAGCAGAATAACCGCTCTTAACAAGCGCCAGAAAGCAGAAGGCCAGTGGTAAAAAAGCGATTCACTTTCTTGCCACTGGCCTCCCAGTTCCCCCGATTGCCATGTTTTCCTTTTCGCATATAGCTGCCTTTCCCTTTTTTATTTTTCTCTACGCGTTGTCTGAACAGGGGGTCATGCAGTAATGCTTCTATCGCATTATCCTTTATCTGCCCTTTAGTATGCTGATATCGGCTCATAAAAACTCCAGTTGGTTGTTTAACGGCGCGAGTGTAATCCCGCCAGGGCAATAAATCAACAGCCACTCTTAACGCCACTCGCCCCTTGTTCAAGAGCTTCAAGAATCGAACAATAAACGCTGCTATGGGCTGTCCCACAACAGGCATCATTAAGCCGTTGCAGTGAACGTTGCATACTCTGCAACTCGGCTATCCGCGCTTCCACTTCCTGTAATCTTTCCTGCACAATGCCTTTTGATTCCTGACAGGTATGGTGCTCAGGATCGATACGGATCGACAGTAATTCTCGGATCGACTCAAGGCTGAAACCGAGCTGTCTGGCGTGACGAATAAACTTCAAACGTTGGAGATCGCTTTCAGTATAAAGACGAAAACCACCTTCGGTACGCACTTCATGATCCATCATTTGTTGCTTTTCGTAATAACGAATCGTGTCAGGCGTCACTTCCGCCATTTTTGCCAGCTCACCAATACGATACATATTTACTCCATTAGTTCTCATTGATTTTATTCAACAATTTTTCAGCATACTCACCACGTAAAAACTCGGTGCTCAATCCTGCTTGTCGCAGCTTTAACTCCAGTAATAACAACCGACGACTAACTTCATGATATTGCGGATCGTCATGATGAATACCTTTGAGGATATCCAGAAGTTGAATTGCCTCCTTTCGTTGCTCAAGTTCTGGCGGTAAGCAACCTGCATTCTTCAACAAGCGATACCCCGCACGTAATTCCGGTGGCACGTGGAAATCATCATCAAGTATCAATGGCTCGCCGCTACCGGGCAGATTATCAAACTCACCTTTCGCTTGCGCTTCTGATATATGGCGCTCTGCCCACTGGTCAAGTAACCACATAAATACTCCAGGGGATGAACAAAAAGAGTACAGCTATTGTAGATAAGTGGGGATACTGCGGGTATAAAAAAACCCGCCGGGGCGGGTTTTTTTACGTTGCTTCAGATTACTCTGCAGCAGCTTCTGCTTTCTCTGAACGATCAACCAGCTCGATGTAAGCCATCGGCGCGTTGTCGCCTGCACGGAAACCACACTTCAGAATACGAGTGTAACCACCGGCACGGCTCGCGAAACGCGGGCCCAGTTCGTTAAACAGTTTTGCCACGATCTCATTATCACGAGTACGGGCGAATGCCAGACGACGATTAGCAACGCTATCAGTCTTGGCAAGAGTAATCAGCGGCTCAACTACGCGGCGCAGCTCTTTCGCTTTAGGCAGAGTCGTCTTGATGATTTCATGACGAACCAGTGAACCTGCCATATTGCGGAACATAGCCTGGCGATGGCTGCTGTTGCGGTTCAGTTGACGACCACTCTTACGATGGCGCATGACCTTATCCTTCTCAGTAAAACCTTAACCTGTGATCCGGTTACTCGTCAGCGATGCTTGCCGGTGGCCAGTTTTCCAGGCGCATACCCAGAGACAGTCCACGGGAAGCCAGCACGTCTTTAATCTCAGTAAGAGATTTTTTACCAAGGTTAGGCGTTTTAAGGAGCTCAACCTCGGTACGCTGTACCAGATCACCGATATAGTGGATAGCTTCTGCTTTAAGGCAGTTAGCAGAGCGGACAGTCAATTCCAGATCGTCAACAGGGCGCAGCAGGATCGGATCGAACTCTGGTTTCTCTTCTTTCACTTCCGGCTGACGTACATCACGTAAGTCAACGAAAGCTTCCAGTTGTTCAGCCAGAATGGTTGCCGCACGACGAATCGCCTCTTCAGGATCGATTGTGCCGTTGGTTTCCATTTCGATGACCAGCTTGTCCAGGTCGGTACGCTGTTCTACACGCGCTGCTTCAACATTGTAGGCAATACGCTCTACAGGGCTGTAGCATGCGTCGACCAGCAGACGGCCGATTGGGCGCTCATCTTCTTCCGAATGAATTCGGGTAGAAGCCGGCACATAACCACGACCGCGCTGAACTTTGATACGCATGCTAATAGACGCGTTCTCATCGGTCAGGTGGCAGATCACGTGCTGCGGCTTGACGATTTCGACATCACCGTCGTGGGTGATATCGGCTGCAGTCACAGGGCCAATGCCAGATTTATTCAAGGTAAGAATAACTTCATCTTTGCCCTGAACTCTCACCGCCAGCCCTTTCAGGTTGAGCAGGATTTCCAGGATATCTTCCTGAACGCCTTCTTTGGTGCTGTACTCATGTAGTACACCATCAATCTCAACCTCGGTCACCGCGCAACCCGGCATCGATGAGAGCAGAATACGGCGCAGTGCGTTACCCAGAGTATGGCCAAAGCCACGCTCTAAAGGCTCAAGGGTCACCTTGGCGTGCGTCGAACTCACTTGCTCGATATCAACCAGGCGCGGTTTTAGAAACTCTGTCACAGAACCCTGCATTGTGTCCTCTCTTTGGTACTAAGCTTTACTTGGAGTAAAGCTCGACGATCAGGTGTTCGTTAATGTCCGCAGACAGATCAGAACGCTCCGGCTTACGCTTAAACGTACCTTCCATCTTGCCAGCATCAACTTCCAGCCAGGTTGGCTTTTCACGCTGCTCAGCCAGCTCCAGAGCGGCTTTCACGCGAGACTGCTTCTTCGCTTTCTCACGAATGCTTACAACGTCATTCGGACTAACCTGATAAGAAGCGATGTTAACAACACGACCGTTTACCATAATTGCTTTATGGCTAACCAGCTGACGTGCTTCTGCACGAGTGGCACCGAAGCCCATACGGTATACAACGTTGTCCAGACGACCTTCCAGCAGAGCCAACAGGTTTTCACCGGTGTTGCCTTTCAGACGTGCTGCTTCTTTATAGTAGTTACGGAACTGACGCTCCAGCACACCATAGATACGGCGAACTTTTTGCTTTTCACGCAACTGCACACCATAGTCAGACAGACGCGGTTTACGCGCACCGTGCTGGCCAGGAGCTTGTTCAATTTTACACTTGGTATCGATCGCGCGAACGCCAGACTTAAGGAATAAGTCGGTGCCCTCACGACGGCTCAGCTTGAGCTTAGGACCCAAATATCTTGCCATTTTCTTTCTCCAACAAACCTGGAAAACGAAGCGTTATACGCGACGTTTTTTCGGCGGACGACAACCGTTATGAGGGATCGGAGTCACATCAGTAATGTTAGTGATGCGGAAACCTGCGGCGTTCAGAGCACGAATAGTAGATTCGCGGCCTGGACCCGGACCTTTAACCATAACTTCCAGATTCTTGATGCCGTATTCTTTCACGGCGTCAGCGCAACGCTCTGCTGCAACCTGAGCTGCAAACGGAGTGGATTTGCGAGAACCACGGAAACCGGAACCACCGGCAGTTGCCCAACCCAACGCGTTACCCTGACGATCAGTGATAGTCACGATGGTGTTGTTGAAAGAAGCATGGATATGAGCCACGCCGTCAGAGACTTGTTTTCTTACACGTTTACGTGCACGAATTGGTGCCTTTGCCATTATTCAATCACCCCGATTATTTCTTGATCGGTTTGCGCGGACCCTTACGGGTACGTGCGTTGGTCTTGGTACGCTGACCGCGAACCGGGAGACCACGACGATGACGCAAACCGCGATAGCAACCAAGATCCATCAGGCGCTTGATGCTCATGCTGATTTCACGGCGCAGATCACCTTCAACGACAAATTTGGCAACTTCGTCACGCAGCGTGTCGATTTGTCCTTCAGACAGCTCACTGATCTTAACATCTTCAGCGATACCCGCTGCAGCCAGGATGGCTTTGGAACGGGTCTTGCCGACGCCATAAATCGAAGTTAATGCGATTACGGCATGCTTATGATCAGGAATGTTAATGCCTGCTATACGGGCCACTATGCACTCCTACTATTTAATATGTACGTTCCATGCTGAAAAGCCCGTTTTCAGGATACTCAAATGGAAACGCACAGACATACAAAAGATTGGCTGGCTAATCTAGCCAGCTCAACCCAACTTTGCAAGAAAAATATGCGAATAAATCAGCCTTGGCGCTGTTTATGCTTCGGCTCGGCACTGCAAATCACACGGATGACACCATCACGCTTAACGATTTTGCAGTTACGGCATAATTTCTTGACGGAAGCACGAACTTTCATTTTTACTCTCCGTAACTTCTCGGGCGACCAATTATCGGCCGTAGCCTTTCAGGTTCGCCTTCTTCAATGCAGACTCATACTGACTAGACATCATCAGAGTTTGCACTTGAGCCATAAAGTCCATAATCACGACAACAACGATAAGCAGTGAGGTCCCACCGAAGTAGAACGGTACTTTCATTGCATCACGCATGAACTCCGGGATCAGGCAGATAAAGGTAATGTACAGCGCACCAACCAGGGTCAGGCGGGTCATTACTTTATCGATATACTTCGCCGTTTGCTCTCCCGGACGAATTCCTGGTACAAATGCACCGGACTTCTTCAGGTTATCTGCTGTTTCACGCGGGTTGAAAACCAACGCCGTGTAGAAGAAACAGAAGAAGATGATTGCAGACGCATAGAGTAACACATAAAGCGGTTGCCCAGGCTGCAAATACAGCGAAATTGTTGTCAGCCAGTTCCAACCAGTACCGCCCCCGAACCATGACGCGATGGTCGCCGGGAACAGAATAATACTGGAAGCGAAGATTGCCGGGATTACCCCCGCCATATTCACTTTCAGCGGTAAATGTGTGCTCTGTGCAGCATAGACACGACGACCTTGCTGACGTTTTGCGTAGTTTACCACAATGCGGCGTTGACCACGCTCAACAAATACAACAAAGAACGTCACTGCAAATACTAATACTGCAACCAACAGCAACACGAGGAAGTGCAGGTCGCCTTGACGCGCTTGCTCGATAGTATGGGCAATGGCTGGCGGGAGTCCCGCAACAATACCGGCGAAGATAATGATTGAAATACCGTTGCCGATACCTCGTTCAGTGATCTGTTCGCCCAACCACATCAGGAACATTGTTCCTGTGACCAGACTTACAACAGCGGTGAAGTAGAATGCAAAGCCCGGGTTAATAACCAGGCCTTGCATACCAGGCATATTCGGCAGACCGGTAGCAATACCGATCGACTGGAATATTGCCAGCACCAGAGTACCGTAACGGGTGTACTGGCTGATCTTACGACGACCAGACTCCCCTTCTTTCTTAATTTCTGCCAGCGTTGGGTGAACCACCGTCAGCAGCTGGATAATGATCGACGCCGAAATATACGGCATGATCCCCAGAGCAAAGATAGAAGCACGGCTGAGAGCACCACCAGAGAACATGTTAAACATTTCAATGATGGTGCCTCGCTGTTGCTCAAGCAGTTTGGCAAGTACAGCGGCATCAATACCAGGGATCGGAATAAAAGAGCCAATACGGAACACAATCAGCGCACCGATAACAAACAGCAGTCTGCGTTTCAGCTCGCCTAAGCCACCTTTGGCACTTTGAAAATCTAATCCCGGTTGTTTAGCCATCTGCTACTTATTCCTCGATTTTACCGCCAGCAGCTTCGATAGCAGCACGAGCGCCTTTAGTAACACGCAGGCCACGAACAGTTACCGGAGTAGTTACTTCGCCAGCCAGGATCACTTTCGCGAACTCGATCTGGATACCGATAATGTTAGCCGCTTTCAGCGTGTTCAGGTCTACAACACCGCCTTCTACTTTAGCCAGGTCAGACAGACGAACTTCGGCTGTAATCGCTGCTTTACGAGAAGTGAAGCCGAATTTCGGCAAACGACGGTACAGAGGCATCTGACCACCTTCGAAACCGCGACGTACGCCACCGCCAGAACGAGACTTCTGACCTTTGTGACCACGACCACCGGTTTTACCGAGGCCAGAACCGATACCACGACCCAGGCGTTTACCCGCCTTTTTGGAGCCTTCGGCCGGAGACAGAGTATTTAAACGCATCTCTTACTCCTCAACTTTAACCATGAAGGAAACCGCGTTGATCATACCGCGAATAGCAGGAGTATCCTCGCGCTCTACGGTGTGACCAATACGACGCAGACCCAGGCCAAGCAGCGTTGCCTTGTGTTTCGGCAGACGACCGATTGCACTGCGGGTTTGAGTAATTTTAATAGTCTTTGCCATGGTTTATTTCCCCAGAATTTCTTCAACGGATTTACCACGCTTGGCAGCGACCATTTCTGGAGAACTCATATTTTCCAGGCCGTCAATAGTTGCACGAACCACGTTGATCGGGTTGGTGGAACCATATGCTTTAGCCAGAACGTTATGAACCCCAGCGACTTCCAGAACGGCGCGCATTGCACCACCGGCGATGATACCGGTACCTTCGGAAGCCGGCTGCATGAATACGCGAGAACCCGTGTGAACACCTTTAACAGGGTGTTGCAGAGTGCCGTTATTCAGCGCGACATTAATCATATTGCGACGGGCTTTTTCCATCGCTTTCTGGATCGCTGCTGGAACTTCACGCGCTTTACCGTAACCAAAACCAACGCGACCGTTACCATCGCCAACTACAGTCAGAGCTGTGAAGGAGAAAATACGACCACCTTTAACGGTTTTAGATACGCGGTTTACCGCGATCAGCTTTTCCTGCAGTTCGCCAGCTTGTTTTTCGATGTGAGCCATCTTACACCTCTACCTTAGAACTGAAGGCCAGCTTCACGGGCAGCATCTGCCAGTGCCTGGACACGACCATGATATTGGAACCCGGAACGGTCAAAGGATACATCTTTGATGCCTTTTTCCAGAGCGCGTTCAGCGACAGCTTTACCCACAGCTGCAGCCGCGTCTTTGTTACCGGTGTACTTCAGTTGTTCAGCGATAGCTTTTTCTACAGTAGAAGCAGCTACCAGAACTTCAGAACCGTTCGGTGCAATTACCTGTGCGTAAATGTGACGCGGGGTACGATGTACCACCAGGCGAGTTGCGCCCAGCTCCTGGAGCTTGCGGCGTGCGCGGGTCGCACGACGGATACGAGCAGATTTCTTATCCATAGTGTTACCTTACTTCTTCTTAGCCTCTTTGGTACGCACGACTTCGTCGGCGTAACGAACACCCTTGCCTTTGTAAGGCTCAGGACGACGGTAGGCGCGCAGATCCGCTGCAACCTGGCCGATCACCTGCTTATCAGCGCCTTTCAGCACGATTTCAGTCTGAGTCGGACATTCAGCAGTGATACCCGCAGGCAGCTGATGGTCAACAGGATGAGAGAAACCCAGAGACAGGTTAATCACATTGCCTTTAACCGCTGCACGGTAACCTACACCAACCAGCTGCAGCTTCTTAGTGAAGCCTTCGGTAACACCGATAACCATTGAGTTCAGCAGGGCACGCGCGGTACCAGCCTGAGCCCAACCGTCTGCGTAACCATCACGCGGACCGAAGGTCAGGGTATTATCTGCATGTTTAACTTCAACAGCATCGTTGAGAGTACGAGTCAGCTCGCCGTTTTTACCTTTGATCGTAATAACCTGACCGTTGATTTTTACGTCAACGCCGGCAGGAACAACGACCGGTGCTTTAGCAACACGAGACATTTTTTCCTCCGATTAGGCTACGTAGCAGATAATTTCGCCACCAAGACCAGCCTGGCGCGCTGCACGATCAGTCATAACACCTTTAGAGGTAGAAACAACTGCGATACCCAGACCCGCCATAACTTTCGGCAGCTCATCTTTACGTTTATAGATGCGCAGACCTGGGCGGCTGACACGCTGAATGCTTTCTACAACAGCTTTGCCCTGGAAATACTTAAGAGTCAGTTCCAGTTCAGGCTTGGTGTCGCCTTCAACTTTAAAATCTTCAATAAAACCTTCTTCCTTCAGCACGTTGGCGATTGCCACTTTCAGCTTGGAGGAAGGCATGGTGACCGCAGCTTTGTTCGCGGCCTGACCGTTACGGATACGGGTCAGCATATCCGCGATCGGATCTTGCATGCTCATCTGTCTTTACTCCCGTGATTCAATTGGTGACAATTACCAGCTAGCCTTTTTCAGACCCGGGATTTCACCGCGCATAGCGGCTTCACGGACCTTAATACGGCTCAACCCGAACTTCCGCAGGAAACCATGCGGACGACCTGTTTGACGGCAGCGGTTACGCTGACGAGACGGGCTGGAATCACGCGGCAGAGTCTGCAGCTTGAGAACAGCATTCCAACGATCTTCGTCGGAAGCGTTCACATCAGAGATGATCGCTTTCAGTTCAGCGCGTTTCGCGAAGTATTTATCAGCTAAAGCTACGCGTTTTACTTCGCGTGCTTTCATTGATTGCTTAGCCATTTAGTAACCCTACCTTACTTGCGGAACGGGAAGTCAAAGGCAGCCAGCAGAGCACGGCCTTCTTCGTCAGATTTCGCAGTAGTGGTAATGGTAATATCCAAACCACGAACGCGGTCGACTTTATCGTAGTCGATTTCTGGGAAGATGATCTGCTCACGGACACCCATGCTGTAGTTACCACGACCGTCGAAAGACTTAGCGGACAGGCCACGGAAGTCACGGATACGAGGTACAGCAATAGTGATCAGGCGCTCAAAGAACTCCCACATGCGTTCGCCACGCAGAGTTACTTTACAGCCGATCGGATAGCCCTGACGGATTTTGAAGCCTGCAACAGATTTGCGTGCTTTGGTGATCAGCGGTTTTTGACCGGAGATTGCTGCCAGGTCTGCTGCTGCGTTATCCAGCAGTTTTTTGTCAGCGATCGCTTCACCAACACCCATGTTCAGGGTGATCTTCTCGACCCGAGGGACTTGCATGACAGAATTGTAGTTAAACTCAGTCATGAGTTTTTTAACTACTTCGTCTTTGTAGTAATCATGCAGTTTCGCCATCGTACTACTCCAAATTACTTGATAGTTTCGCTGTTAGACTTGAAGAAACGGACTTTTTTACCGTCTTCGAATCTAAAGCCTACACGGTCAGCCTTGCCGGTTGCCGCATTGAAGATTGCTACGTTGGAAACCTGAATAGCGGCTTCTTTTTCAACGATGCCACCCGGTTGGTTCAGGGCCGGAACCGGCTTCTGATGTTTCTTAACCAGGTTGATACCTTCAACAATGACCTTGCCGGAAGACAGGACATTCTTAACTTTACCGCGTTTACCTTTATCTTTACCGGTTAACACGATAACTTCGTCATCACGACGGATTTTCGCTGCCATGATTCGCTCCTTAGAGTACTTCTGGTGCCAGAGAGATAATTTTCATGAACTTCTCACTACGAAGCTCACGAGTTACCGGCCCAAAAATACGCGTACCGATAGGCTGCTCGCTGTTGTTGTTCAGAAGAACACAAGCATTACCATCGAAGCGAATGACAGAACCGTCCGGGCGACGAACACCCTTCTTGGTGCGCACCACTACCGCCTTCAGCACATCACCTTTTTTGACCTTACCACGCGGAATTGCTTCTTTGATGGTGATCTTGATGATGTCGCCTACGCCTGCGTAGCGACGGTGCGAGCCACCCAGAACCTTGATACACATTACGCGACGTGCACCGGAGTTGTCGGCGACGTTCAGCATAGTCTGTTCTTGGATCATTTTAGTGCTCCGCTAATGTCAACTACTACTGAGACCCGAAAATCAGGTCGTTAAAAATCCCCATATCGAGGGCGCGGCATTATAACACCGCTTCAAGGATATGGGTAGAAAAAATAAACGGCTCATTTCTGAGCCGTTTATTCGTATCGAGAGAGTGTACTGTATTACAGAACCGCTTTCTCTACAACGCGAACCAGCGTCCAGGATTTAGTCTTGGACAGCGGACGGCATTCGCGGATTTCAACCACGTCACCGATACCGCATTCGTTGTTCTCGTCATGTACGTGCAGTTTGGTCGTACGCTTGATGAATTTACCGTAGATCGGGTGTTTCACAAAACGTTCGATAGCAACAACAATGGATTTCTCCATTTTGTCGCTAACAACGCGACCTTGCAGAGTACGGATTTTATCGGTCATTACGCACCCGCCTTCTCGTTCAGTAAAGTCTTAACGCGTGCGACATCGCGACGCACTTGCTTCAACAGGTGAGACTGTTGCAGCTGGCCACTTGCAGCCTGCATACGCAGGTTGAACTGCTCACGCAGCAGGTTCAGCAGCTCGGTGTTCAGCTCTTCAACGCTCTTCTCACGCAGCTCTTTTGCTTTCATTACATCACCGTCTTAGTTACAAAGGTGGTTTTAATCGGCAGTTTCGCTGCTGCCAGCTTGAATGCTTCACGGGCCAGCTCTTCCGGAACACCGTCCATTTCATACAGGACTTTACCCGGCTGAATCAAGGCAACCCAATACTCCACGTTACCTTTACCTTTACCCATACGCACTGCCAGCGGCTTTTCAGTGATCGGTTTGTCCGGGAACACACGGATCCAGATCTTACCTTGACGCTTAACTGCACGGGTCATAGCACGACGTGCTGCTTCGATCTGACGGGCAGTCAGACGACCACGGCCAACAGCTTTCAGACCGAAGCTGCCGAAGCTAACATCCGTACCCTGCGCCAGACCGCGGTTACGGCCTTTGTGCATTTTACGGAATTTTGTACGCTTTGGTTGTAACATCAGCGACGCTCCTTATTTACGGCCTTTACGCTGCTGCTTTTTAGGCTGAGCAGCCGGTTTTTCCGGTTGTTCAACAGCAGCCATACCACCCAGGATCTCGCCTTTGAAGATCCACACTTTAACGCCGATTACACCGTAAGTGGTGTGCGCTTCAGAGGTGTTGTAGTCGATGTCAGCACGCAGAGTGTGCAGCGGTACGCGACCTTCGCGGTACCATTCGGTACGTGCGATTTCCGCGCCGCCCAGACGGCCGCTAACTTCAACTTTAATACCTTTAGCGCCCAGACGCATTGCGTTCTGTACAGCACGCTTCATAGCACGACGGAACATTACGCGACGTTCCAGCTGAGAAGTGATGCTGTCAGCAACCAGTTTTGCGTCCAGTTCAGGCTTACGAACTTCGGCGATGTTGATCTGTGCAGGAACGCCAGCGATGTCCGCTACGACCTTACGCAGTTTTTCTACGTCTTCACCTTTCTTACCGATAACGATACCCGGGCGAGCAGTGTGAATGGTTACACGGATGCTCTTAGCCGGACGCTCGATAACGATACGAGATACGGACGCTTTAGCCAGTTCCTTAGTCAGGTACTGACGTACTTTAAAATCGCTGTCCAGGTTGTCAGCGAATTCTTTGGTGTTCGCAAACCAGGTAGAGTTCCATGGTTTTACAATACCCAGGCGAATACCATTAGGATGTACTTTCTGACCCATTGCTAGTCTCCAGAGTCTCAGCGATCGGACACAACCACAGTGATGTGGCTGGTGCGCTTCAGGATGCGATCTGCACGACCTTTTGCACGCGGCATAATGCGCTTCATGCTCGGGCCTTCGTCTACGAAAATTTTCGTAACTTTCAGATCGTCAATGTCAGCGCCATCGTTGTGTTCAGCGTTAGCAATGGCAGATTCCAGAACTTTCTTAACCAGTACAGCCGCTTTCTTGTTGGTGTAGGTCAGAATATCCAGAGCCTGCGACACTTTCTTACCGCGAATCAGGTCAGCAACAAGGCGAACCTTCTGAGCAGAAGAACGAGCATGGCGATGTTTAGCGATAGTTTCCATCTCTTCCTCCTACCTTATTTCTTTTTCGCTTTTTTATCAGCAGCATGGCCGCGATAAGTACGAGTCGGTGCGAATTCACCCAGTTTGTGACCAACCATTTCGTCGGTTACAAATACCGGAACGTGCTGACGACCATTATGGACAGCGATGGTCAAACCGATCATGTTAGGAAAGATCGTTGAACGACGGGACCAAGTGCGCAGGGGCTTCTTGTCTCCGCTTTCCACCGCTTTCTCTACCTTCTTCAGCAAGTGCAGGTCAATAAAAGGACCTTTCTTGAGAGAACGTGGCATGGCTTATCCTCTAAAATTATTTGCTACGGCGACGTACGATAAATTTATCAGTACGCTTGTTGCTGCGGGTCTTCTTACCTTTGGTCTGAACGCCCCACGGGGTTACCGGGTGCTTACCAAAGTTACGACCTTCACCACCACCATGTGGGTGGTCTACCGGGTTCATCGCGGTACCGCGAACGGTCGGACGAACACCACGCCAGCGTGCAGCACCTGCTTTACCCAGAACGCGCAGCATATGCTCAGCATTGCCAACTTCGCCCAGAGTTGCACGGCAGTCTGCTTCGACTTTACGCATTTCACCAGAACGCAGACGCAGGGTGACATATGCACCATCACGAGCAACGATCTGAACGTAAGTACCAGCGGAACGTGCCAGCTGACCGCCTTTACCTGGTTTCATTTCTACGTTGTGAACAGTAGAACCAACCGGGATGTTGCGCATCGGCAGGGTGTTACCTGGTTTGATTGCAGCATCAACGCCAGACTGAATCTGGTCGCCAGCTTTCAGGCCTTTAGGGGCCAGGATGTAACGGCGTTCACCGTCTTTGTACAGAACCAGCGCGATGTTCGCGGAGCGGTTCGGATCGTACTCAAGACGTTCAACAACTGCCGGGATACCGTCTTTGTTGCGTTTGAAGTCAACAATACGGTAAGCCTGCTTGTGGCCACCACCGATATGACGAGTGGTGATACGGCCATTGTTGTTACGACCACCGGATTTGCTGTTTTTTTCCAGCAACGGAGCAAAAGGTTTGCCCTTGTGCAGCTCAGGGTTAACCACTTTAACAACGTGGCGACGACCCGGAGATGTCGGTTTACATTTAACAACTGCCATTGTATTACTCCTCCGACTTACTCAGCGCCGCCAACGAAGTCCAGATTCTGGCCTTCTTTCAGGGTGACGTAAGCTTTTTTCCAGTCGCTACGACGACCGATACGCTGTCCGTGACGTTTAACTTTCCCTTTAACTACCAGGGTGTTAACGACTTCGACTTCGACTTCAAACAGTTTCTGCACAGCAGCTTTGATTTCTGCTTTGGTCGCGTCTTTAGCAACTTTGAGTACGATGGTGTTGGATTTTTCCATCGCAGTAGACGCTTTTTCAGAAACGTGCGGTGCACGCAGCACCTTCAGCAGACGTTCTTCACGAATCATGCCAGCATCTCCTCAACTTGCTTAACAGCATCAGCAGTCATTACGACTTTGTCGAAGGCGATCAGGCTAACCGGGTCGATACCAGTTGCATCGCGTACGTCAACCTTGTGCAGGTTGCGCGCAGCCAGGAACAGGTTTTCGTCCAGCTCACCGGTGATGATCAGCACATCTTCCAGAGCCATGTCTTTCAGTTTCTGTGCCAGCAGCTTAGTTTTCGGCGCTTCTACAGAGAACTTCTCGACAACGATCAGACGATCCTGACGTACCAGTTCGGACAGGATGCTTTTCAGCGCGCCGCGGTACATCTTCTTGTTAACTTTTTGACTGTGGTCCTGCGGACGAGCAGCGAAGGTCACGCCACCAGAACGCCAAATCGGGCTCTTGATAGAACCAGAACGCGCACGGCCGGTGCCTTTCTGGCGCCACGGTTTTTTACCGGAACCAGTTACTTCAGCACGAGTCTTCTGAGCACGAGTACCCTGACGAGCACCAGCTGCATAAGCAACAACAACCTGGTGAACCAGCGCTTCGTTGAAATCACGACCGAAGGTAGTTTCGGAAACAGTCAGCGCGCTCTGCGCGTCTTTCAATACTAATTCCATTGCTATCTCCTTACGCCTTCACAGCTGGTTTAACGATCAGGTCGCTACCGGTTGCACCCGGGACAGCACCTTTAACCAGCAGCAGGTTGCGCTCAGCGTCAACGCGTACTACGTCAAGGCTCTGAACGGTTACACGTTCGTTACCCATCTGACCTGCCATTTTCTTGCCTTTGAACACTTTGCCCGGAGTCTGGTTCTGACCGATAGAACCCGGAACGCGGTGAGACAAGGAGTTACCGTGAGTAGCGTCCTGGGTACGGAAGTTCCAGCGCTTAACGGTACCTGCGAAACCTTTACCTTTAGAGGTGCCAGTTACGTCAACTTTTTTAACGTCAGCAAACAGTTCAACGCTAATGCTCTGACCTACAGTGAACTCTTCGCCTTCAGCCAGGCGGAATTCCCACAGACCACGGCCAGCTTCTACGCCAGCTTTAGCGAAGTGGCCAGCTTCAGGCTTGGTCACACGGTTAGCTTTTTTAGCACCGGTGGTTACCTGAATAGCACGGTAGCCATCGTTAGCCAGGTCTTTAACCTGAGTAACGCGGTTTGCTTCAACTTCGATTACGGTTACTGGGATAGAAACGCCGTCTTCTGTGAAGATACGGGTCATACCCACTTTTTTACCGACTAAACCAATCATTGTTTCAACCTCTCAATCGCTCAATGACCTGATTAACCCAGGCTGATCTGCACGTCTACACCGGCAGCCAGATCCAGACGCATCAGAGCATCAACGGTTTTCTCGGTTGGCTCAACGATGTCAACCAGACGCAAGTGAGTACGGATTTCGTACTGATCGCGCGCGTCTTTGTTGACGTGCGGAGAGATCAGAACAGTGAAGCGCTCTTTGCGTGTCGGCAGCGGGATCGGACCACGGACCTGCGCACCAGTGCGCTTGGCAGTCTCGACGATTTCCGCGGTTGCTTGATCGATCAGACGATGATCAAACGCTTTCAGGCGGATACGGATTCTTTGGTTCTGCATGAGACCAGAGCTCCAATTATTTTATAAACGAAAATGATTACTCCTCAGACCCATTACGATTGATGGGAGAGTGTAACCGTTCTTACGTAGCTCCCCGATTGGGAGCATTGTTAGGTAGCCAAATTCGGCTAACTGAGGTTCAGATTGAACCTGCTGTCAACTACGACAAGCCCGCGCATTATACATACTTAACCATCGAACGCAAGCGTATTGCTAGTAAAGTAAACAACGGGCAGATTATTGCTGTAACTCATTGAGTGCATTTTTCACTCGCTCTCTTAAACCGGCTTTTTCCTCGCTTTCTCCTGTAGCTGTGCCTTCATCCTCTGAAGACGACGCCTCATTTTCTATCGTGGCATCTTCGTCCGCGTCATCCTCGGCAGGTTCGACGACGACAGGCAATGGCTGTTTTTTGAAGAAATAATGTTGTGTTGATTGTTTATAAGGTGGTGCTTCTTCTACTGAATTTTCCGTTTTAACTATCCATATCGCCCATAACTGCTGGGCATACCCCCCAGCCAACACCATTCCTGCGAACCAAAGGCTTGTCACCAGCGCCCAAATGGCATACTTCGTTTTGCCATGTTGTTGTAGCTGGACAGTTACTCGCTGACCACTTTCTCGCTGCTGATGTGCGGCAAAATAGAATTCAAACATCTTATTTTCCCTTCCCTGTTTCGTCCGGGGAAATATTGGCTTCATCCCGATATAGATACGCGCTCTCCCCTGCCACCTGCCAGAGATGCACCAATGTTGAAGAGCCAACAACGCCGTCAGCTTTTAAGTGATTAATCTTCTGAAATTGCTTAATTTTTTCTACCAGCAGCGGTCGCCATTCTGTCGAGGGTTCAGTCGAAATATGGAGAGCACGATTCAACATTGTTTCCAGCCAAAGAATCTCTTCCTCGCTACTGTCGCGCGTAATTGTGCTTTCACCTTCCGGAGACATTTTCAATAGCAGGAGATAATCACCCGCCCACACCGTCTCAAACCATTTACGCGTTAGCGTCCAGGTCTGCTGCCCTATAAGTACATCTATAGAGTCATCGCCGACCCGAATGACGACGACGGGCAATTTTTTATTTGCGACATTAAGCGACGCTATCCAGGGCAGGTTCTGATCTATTAACGCCTGAAGTGACGCCTTACCACTTTTACAAGTCAGGCCTGCTCTAATAGCGTGGTCGCACCAGGCTGAATCGGCCGGAACATCGTACCCCCACACACCATATAACACGCTTAGCGCATCACTATCGCGCATCACTGTACGGAAAATATCCTGTGTCATCTCTTCTTTTATTGATGGCGCTACTGGCATCAACCACGAAGGAATCGGTAAGGGAGATATAAACGAGGACAGCATCAGCCAACCACCGACAAGAGCAATTACGGTTCCACTCATCCCCCCAGCCCAACACATTTTCCGGCTCCGCTTATCACCCAATGCCCGGTAAATTGTTCGCCATTGTTTTGCCGTGAATGCGCTGGTCTGCTCGCTTTGTTGTAATAAGCAAATTGTTTCGCCTGCCTGCGCCAGCCTTCTGCGATCGCCTCTGCAAAGTGCAGCGATCCGCTTCAGTACCTTACTCGTTAACAGGGCATCGGGCTGGTCGATGTGGTGTCCTTCAAGGATACTTTGTCGAAGTTCGTGTTCTGCCAGTGCTCCTGACGTAATTATTTCAATGCCTCTGGCTTCAACGTAACGTTCAACTTTTCGATTTGATCTGCCAACGAGCAAAAACTGACAATCGGGAATAAGGCTCCTCGCGCGTTGGATATCATCGAGAACACAGCGGTGATTCAGATGAGCATTTTCAACAATAATAAGAGGATTACGGCTTTCCACTTGCTGGAACGTCCGCAGTAATTCCACGCCCATCTCATCTCGCCTCCAGGCGAGATCGCGGCTTCCTTCTTTATTTGCGTTATCGTCAATAACAACCCATGCAGCTTTACCTTGCCAGGACACGACAAGGCTTAAAGTAATCACTCGACGATGGGTATCATTTTGCAATTGCTTCGCTAACCAGGATTTTCCACTTCCGGCCTCGCCCGACAGATAGCATATCCGCCAGGATCGATTCTCCTCACGAAGCCAGGCAAGGATAACTTCTCTTCTTGTAGACATAATACTTTATATGAACACATCCCGTTTGCAAGGC